>DATNEC010000262.1:0-4997 GCA_035606815.1 Pirellulales bacterium | reverse complement strand
TACTGCGACGGACTGGAAGTCCGTCCTACGTTCGGGCGATTCGCATGCAGCCAACGTAGAGCAAGCGTCCCCGCTTGCTTGCCGATAACTGACGCGCTCGCGGAAAACGCTCCGCCTTCCGGCACAAGCGAGACGCTTATGCTACGAAGAGCCCTTCGGAGGCGGGGTCAGCCGGCCGTGGCTCGGCGACGTGTAGAGCGCCGCGGCATCGACCATGCTCTGGCTCAACGAGGGCGCCAGGTCGATCGCAGGCGCGATCGAGGGATTGCAGAAAACATTGGCCAGGCTGCAGTGGCAGCAGCCCGTGCATCCGGGGCAGCAAGGGCAAGCCGGGGAATGATCGCCCGTCGGCGGCGCGTTACGAGTAGAAGCGCCCGATTCGGTCGAGCAGTCGCACGGTCCGCAATGCCAGCACGACACGCTGGCGGAAGGCACGTCGGCGATCGCCGAAATCTGCGGGTCTCGGGCACGCGCGTGGTCGTGGGTCGTCGAGCAGCCGTCCGCATCGTCCGTTGCGTGCTCCCCGCCATGCATTCCGCACGACGACTGCGCAGCAGCGCCCGGCGGCCCGTGCAGGTTGGCGGCGAAAAACGCGACCAAGCTGAGGATCGCGACAAAACGCCGCCAGCGGTGAGTATTACGGAGCATCAACATGCGCACGGAACCGTTTCTACATCTTCCAGGATTATAAGGATTATCGGCACGCCGGGCCACGCGGAGCCGGATTTTTCGTGGGTTTAGGCAAAATCTTCCGGATACGATCGGCCCGGTATGTTGGGTCGATTCGATTTATTGGGCATCTTCGGTGCGGCCGACAAGATCCGTGGCGCCGGAAATTCACGGCGAAGCCGGACTAAAAGCAGTAGCCACGCTCCGCGTGCCGTAAGCAGCGGTGAGATCGAGTCGCCACAAAGGACTGGGAGGAAAATCGGCTCGATGATTCGCAAGATATCAATTACCAGCTTCGTTGCCATAACGGGGTTGCTGGCCGCCGCGGGCCACGCGCAAGCCCAACTGGCGGCGCTATCGGACGAAATCATCGTGCTCTCCAAAGGCTTGCAGCAGCAAGAACGGGCGCGAACGACGACCCCGCTGGGCCGAACGCCCGGCGCTGGCGCCGCGCCGTTCAGCATCAACCCCGGCGGGCGCGGGTCGCGGATCAACGAGCTTACCAATCCGGCCCGTTCGAGCGACCGCTATCGCGGCGGCAGTCGCGATTTGTTGTCGTCCGCCTCGGGCGCGCCGACCGTCGGGCTGGCGCCGCGGACCGCGTCGATGCAATTGGCGCGGCCGCAATTGGCCGCCGAGCAATCGCCCGCCTTGTACGGCTCGCTGGAGCTTCCGCCAGAGATCGAAGAAGGCCCTCCCAACGGCCTGACGCTCGACCAGGCGATCGAGCAACTGGCCCGCAACAATTACGATCTGAGATCGAAGGCCTACGAGATTCCTCAAGCCCGCGCCGACGTGCTGACGGCCGGGCTGCGCGCCAACCCGTTCGTGTTCTTTTCCGCGTCGAGCTATCCGTACAAAGCCTATTCACCGGCCCGGCCCGGCGAAAACGGCTACAGCATGACGGTCATTCATCCTTTCGACCTGAACCACAAGCGGCGTGCCCGCGAAATCGCCGCCAGCCGCGCCTTGCAGGTGCTGGAAGCCCAATATCAAGACGCCGTGCGGTTGGCCATCGAAGATCTGCACGTCGCGTTCCTCGACGTGCTCGTGGCCCGCGAGACGCTGCGTTACGCCGAAGCCAGTCTCGGCGGGATCGACAAGCTGCACCGGGCCGCCGAGACGCAGTTGCGCGCCGGCAACATCACGCAGTCCGACGTGGAGAACATCGCGATCCAGCGCGATTCGGCCGAGATCGGCCTGGAACAGGCGCGGGCCCAACTGATGCAAGCCAAGCATTCGCTCGCCGCGCTGTTGGCGCTCGACCCGGCCGCGGCCGGGCGGATCGAGCTGCGCGGGACGATCCGCGATGCGGCCCCGCCGCCGCCGAAGCGAGAGGAGCTTGTCGGAATGGCCCTCGGCGCCCGCCCCGACCTGGCCGCGTTTCGGTTGGGCGTTCAACGGGCGCAGGCCGACGTTCACCTGCTGCGCAAGGAGCGTATTTCCGACGTCTTCTTGCTCTACTCGCCCTACGAATTCCGCAACAACGCCCCGACCGGCGGCCAGAACGCCACCAGTTGGTCGATCGGCGCGATGGGCACCATTCCGCTCTACAACCGCAACCAGGGCGAAATTCGCCGGGCCACGCTGAACGTCGCCCAGACGCGCACCGCGATGGCCGCCATCGAGCGGCAGATCATGCTCGAAGTCGACCGGGCCGAATTGGAATATCGCGCCAGCCGCTACGCGGTCGATCGCATCGAGCGCGAAATCCTGCCTCGTTCGCTGCGCGTTCGCGACGCCGCTTTTCGGCGGTTCTCATCCGGCGAGCAAAGCATCGTCGATTATCTGAACGCCCAAAAACAGCACAACGAGGTGATTCGCCAATTCCGCGACGCTGCGCTTCGCCATCGCCGCAGCATGCTGCACTTGAACACCGTGGTCGGGCAGCGCGTGTTGCCCTGAGAGCCTGACCGCCCGCGAAGTAAGAGCAACCCTCGAAGCCGCCTTGATTCGGCGTCTGGACTTCAATTGCCTAATGGCCCCACTCCTCCAACTCCGATATGCCTTAACGGCACTCGCGCGTTGGGAGATGTGAATGAAACGTCAACGGAGGACGTTGGGTCTGCTTTTGGCATTTTTGGCCGCGGCCCTGTCGGCAATCGGCACGCAAGGCAAAGCAAGGCGCTCTCCCGAGGCGCTCGCCCCGGCAGCGTTTGCACGTCTGCGCTGCGCTCGCGGCGGCCGTCTGAATCCCCAGCCCGAGGCGCCCATCGTGGGCAGCCTGGCTTGGCTCAGCGCCGACCCTCGGCACTGCTCGGGCGCCGATTGGGTTTTGCGGCTGAAAGCGGAAAATGACGGCTTGGGGCGCGACTCGGTAGCCTCCTCGGCGCGGTCGCCGCGCGCGGCAAGCGGCGGCCGGAGCGCTTGCGCCGCTGCGCCCGATGCCGTGCGGCGACTCGGATGGAGCGGTTGCACCGCCTACAGCCACGGGTGCGATCCGTGGGGCCGGCCGCTGAGCGTTTCCGACCGCTTCGCGGCCAAACTCGGCTTTCGCCCGGGTTTTGAGCTATAACTTAAGTGTTGGCATCGCGTTAAGTCGTTGCACGGGGGCTGGCCCAGGCCGCCTGCGCCGGCGGTCGATTTTCACGCCTGCAACCGCCGTGGCGGATGGCGCCTGGCGCCGTTGGCAAAGGCGTAAGAATCCGGCCGATCGCGAGGGTTTTTTTGTTGGCATAAGCCATGCGGCTGAATAGACTAACACTGTTCGCCGGCCAGGCATTTCCTCGGCGATTGCCGTAAGCAGGATTGCAGTAGGCGGCCGGGTCACCGGTACGGAACAAGCGTGGTCATTGCGCCGACGTCTTTTTGTTGGAGTTCTCGAATCATGTCTCAGAGCATTCGTCCGTGGTTGTCTACGGTAGGAGCGTTGACAGTCGCCTGGTCCGCGTGGGCCGTGCCGACGGATGCCGCCGAGCCGATCGCCAAGCCGACCCCGGACGCCGCGCACATGGAGACCTTCGCTCAGCCCGGCGGCGATACTTACTTCGCCTTGAGCCTGACGCCGCCCGTCGCGCGGCCCGCGGTCGCTCCGCATGACGTGGTCGTGCTGTTCGATACTTCCGCGAGCCAGGCGGGCGATTACCGCGCCAAGGCGCACCGCGCCTTGAGCGCGCTGCTGGCAGGCTTGGAGCCGCAAGATCGCGTGGCCTTGTTGGCGGTGGATTTAAGCGCGGTGCGTTTGACCCGTTCGTTCGTCGCGGCCGGCGGCAAAGAGATGCAGCAAGCCCTGGCGGAATTGCAACACCGCGTGCCGCTCGGATCGACCGATATGTCGACCGCTTTGCAAACCGCCGCCGCCGTCTGCAACGAGCAAGTCGACGCCGGCCGCGAGCGCTCAGTGGTTTATCTTGGCGACGGAGTGAGCGCCGCGGGCCTGATGGGCGCCGCGGGCATGCGCACGATCGTCGACGCCCTGATCGATTCGCGGATTTCCGTCAGCAGCTACGCCGTCGGCCCGCGAATCGACGCGAAGTTGCTCGGCGCGTTGGCCAATCAAACGGGCGGAATGCTGGCCGTCGATTTTCCGGAAATGACCGGCGCCCAGGCCGGCGCCTATCTGGCGGAAGCGACCCGGCAACCGGTCGTCTGGCCGGGCCAGGCCGATCTGCCCGAGGCGATTCGCGAAATCTATCCGCAGCGCATCCCGCCCTTGCGATTCGACCGTGATACGATCGTGCTCGGCAAACTGGCCGCTCAGGCCGCCGGGCCGCTGACGATCGACGTGCAGGCGGAAGTCAACGGCAAAGTTCAACGGCTCGATTGGCAAGTCGAGCCGAGTCCGCCCAGCGACGAACATGCTTACTTGGCCAGACTGGTCGACGGCGCGGCCGCCGACGGCGGCATCGCCCTGGCGACCGTGGGTTCCGCGGGGTTGGACGAACTGCGCCGGATGGCGAGCGTCGAAGCTCGAAACTACAGCCGTTTGAGCCAGCAAGCGCTGGCGACCGGCGAATTGGACCGTGCCCAGCAACTGGCGGGCGCGGCCGAACGACTCGATCCGCTGAACGCCGAAGCCGCGACGGTCGGGCAAGCGGTGGCCAACGCCCGCCGGCGCAGCGCGAACATGGCGCCGCTCGAATTGCGATTGGCCAAGCGGCAAGCGGCCGAAGGCCCCGCAGGCGCCGGCGCCGACGACCCCGAAGGAGCGCTCCTCGACGCGGTCGAAAAACAAGAACGCGTCTACGTGCAGTTTCTGCGGAGCGAAGTGCAAAACGCCATCAGTCACGCTCGCGGCATGATGGGCGTCGATCCGGAGAGCGCCGCGAGCCAACTCAAGCTGATCTTGGAAAAAGTCCGGCAGGCGGCGGAGCTCGATCCTGAAGTGC
>DATNEC010000255.1:0-4333 GCA_035606815.1 Pirellulales bacterium | reverse complement strand
CCTGTTGACTGAGCTGCGTCCAGCCGATGCCGAACACGGCATGCGGGGCCAGCGGACTGGCGGCATATTTCTCGGCGACCAGTTTGTACTGGGCGGCGGCCGTCTTCAAGTCGCCCGAGGCGAAGGCGTATTCGCCCAATTGGTAGTGGGCTTGGTCGGCGATTGGGCTGTTGGGGAATTGCTGAATCAATTGATCGAGGCGCCCCTTGGCCTCGTTCATGCGGTTGGTGTGCCGCTCGGCGACGGCCAGGGCCAACAGCGCTTCGTCGGCCTGACGGCCTTGCGGATCGGTTTGCACCGCGGCGGCCAACGACTTGGCCGCCGCGTCGTACTGCTTCAAGGCGTTCTGACTGCTGCCGATCAGGTAGTGCGCTTCGGCGATCGTCGCCTTGCTCTTCAGCGTCGCCAGCACAGGTTGAAGCGCGGCGATCGCTTCGGCCGGTTGCTTGGCGAGCGAGAGGGCCAAGCCGCGGCGGACTTTCCAGATTTCTGCGTCCGCGCGCTGCGGATACTTGGCGAGCAAATCGGCGTAGCGCTGGTTCGCTTCGGCGTACTTGCCAAGCTGCAAGTCGCTCTCGGCGGCGACGTAGGCCACGTCGGGCGCCAGGTCTTTGTCGGCGTATTGCTTGAGGAACGAATCGGCGTAGGCCAGTGCCGCCGGATGATCGCCGGCGCCAAGCGAGGCAAAGGCCGCCATGTACAGCGCCTGGGGCGCCGAAGCGTCTTGCGGATGCTGTTGGGCCAGGGCGGCATACAGCGGAATCGATTCCTTGCGCCGCTCGGGCAAGTCGTAGAGGCAATCGGCCTTGTCCATCGCGAGTTGCACGGCGAAGGGGCCTTGGCCCGCTTGCGGCAAGCCGCTCTCGACCGCTTTCAGGGCCTCGGCCGGTTGGTTTTCTTTGAGTAGGCTGCGCGCCAGCCAATGGGCGGCTTCCGCCGCGATCGGACCGCCGGCAGCCAGCACTTGGGCCAGCGCCTTGCGCGCCTCGGCGAACTTGCCGGCCATATACTCGCACTTGCCCGCCGCCAGGCTGGCCGGCAGCTTGTATTGCGATTCGGGGAATTTCTGCGGCAGCGCGGCATACAGCGCCGCGGCTTCGGGATACTTGCGCAGTTCGTAGAACGAGGCGGCTTGCCGGAACAGGGCCAGATCGGCCAATGGAAAACCTTGCCGGCCGGCGGCCGCGGCGAACCATTTTTCGGCCACGTCGAATTGCCCTTGGGCGAACAGCGTCTCGCCGCGGCGGAAGGTGACTTCGTTGGCCAGCGGCTGCTTGGCGAATTGCTTCAAGTAAGCGTCGTACGTCGTCCCGGCGGCGGCCGGCTGGCCCAACTCTTCCTGAGCGACGCCCAGAGCGTACAGAGCATCGGGCAGGAGCGGATCTTGCGGATACTTTTGGACGAGCTGCGAATAAAGCTTGCTCGCCTCGGCTTTTTGCCCTTGGGCGTAAAGGGCCTCGGCCTGATAGAACAGCGCCTGCGGGGCCTCTTTGCCCTGCGGATACTTGGCCACCAGGGCGGCCAGCGTCTCGACCGCCTTGGGATACATCTCTTTTTGGCCGGCCAGCGCCAGGTTGTATTGCGTCAGGCCCAGGTGCAGGTACGTGGACGGCAGCAGTTCGAACTTCGGATAGTCGGCAATGACCTTGTTAAAGGCTTGCAGGGCCTCGGGATACTGCTTGTTTTTGAGCCGGCAGATGCCCAGATAGTGTTCGGCCCGGTCGGCTCGCGGATCGTTGGCGTAGGTCGCCAAGAACTTGCTCCACTCGTCGGCGGCCAGGTCGAATTGTTCGCGATTTTGTAACGCCGCGGCGGCGGCGAATTGCCGCGTGGCCGCTTCGTTCCGCGGTTTCGCCTCTTGGGACAGCGCCGTAGCGGCGAAATGGCCCGCGACGACCAAGGCTAGCGCCGCCGCAAACCCACGGGCATGAACACCCGGCTTCATAGCTCGTACCTCTCTTGATTGTGATTCCGACGCGAGAGCGCGAGGATTCATTATCCCGATAGTAATTGGCGCTTGCCACCGAAAAGTTACGCGGCGGTTCCTAGGTAGCTCCGACGCTCCGCGGCGGAGACTCGGTCATCTCCGATGAATCGGCTTTCGTCCCGTCACGGAGTGCCGGGGCTACTTGGGGGCTGCTTTTCCGCCTGTCCGCTCGCTTGCCGCAACTGGGTGGAATTCCTATGATGCTCTCGAAGGGCGGCCCGGCCGGCGGCCGAGCGCGATCGACGTAACCTCTTCGAAGAACAAGACATTGATTGAATTCACAATCTTGCACTGGCTCGGTTTCGGCGTGCTGGTCACGGTGCTGCTGGCGCTTGATCTTGGCGTCTTTCACCGGCACTCGCAAGATCCGACGATCCGTCAGGCTGCGAAGTCTACGTTGATCTGGTGCGCGTTGGCGATGGCCTTCAACGCCTACATCTACTGGGCCGCCGGCGGGGGCAAGGTCGGTTTCGAAAAGGCCAGCGAATTCTTCACGGGCTATTTGGTCGAATGGTCGCTCTCCATCGACAACGTGTTCGTGTTCGCGGTTATTTTCTCGTACTTCAAGGTGCCGAAGAAGTATCAATACCGTGTGCTGTTTTGGGGCATCATCGGGGCAGTGGTGTTGCGGCTGGCGTTCATCCTGATCGGTGCAACGCTATTGAGCAAGTTCCACTGGGTCATCTATCTCCTCGGATTGTTTTTGATTTACACGGGCATCAAGCTGTCGTTTCACAACGACGAGTTCGACCCCGAAAAGAGCCTCGTGGTGCGCATTTCGCGGCGGTTGTTCCGCGTTTCGACGGGGGAGCACGGCCAAAAGTTCTTCGTCCGCGAGCAGGGCAAGTGGTGCATCACGCCGTTGTTCCTGGTGCTGCTGGTCATAGATTTTGTCGACGTCGCGTTTGCGATCGACAGCGTGCCGCTCATCTTGGGGATTACGGAAGACACGTTCATCGTATTCACCTCGAACATTTTCGCCATTCTCGGCCTGCGGGCGCTGTACTTCCTGTTGGCCGGGGCAATGGACATGTTCCGTTATCTGCAATATGGCCTGAGCGCCATCCTGGTGTTCGTTGGCGTCAAAATGATTGGCCAAGGATGGGTGCAGAAGAACTGGCTCGGCGGCCAGCCGATTCCCCACTGGATTTCGCTGGCGGTCATCGTCGGCATCTTGACGATTGCCATCGGCGCCTCGCTCTGGGCCGCGCGCCGCGAACGCAAAAAAAACCCGCATGGGGAACATGAGCAAGCCAGCGGCGAACTCGACGCGCCCTCGCCGACGGGCCAAACTCATTCCAACGGCGCCAATGACTCCGCCAAACCGCACCGCTCGCCCACCGAGGTCTCGCACGGCGAGTTGAAGGACTAATGCATCTGCTCACGGCGCGGATCATCATGGGGTTGATGCATTTGGCTCGCCGCCGCCTTACTACTCTCTGCTCTCCACTCACTACTCCCTCTTCGCCGTGTCCCACAACCTGATCACCGGCGGCGCGGGCTTCATCGGCAGCCATCTGGCCGAAGCGCTCTTGGCGCGCGGCGAGTTGGTGACCGTGATCGACGATCAATCGACCGGCACGGCCAAAAACCTCGCCGCAGTCGAATGCCATCCGCGTTTCACGTTCGTGCCCGGCTCGGTGGCAGATCGGCCGCTGCTGGCCAAGCTGGTGGCTGAGGCCGACGTAGTGTATCACCTGGCCGCGGCCGTCGGCGTGCAACTGATCGCCAGCAACCCGATCCATACGATCGAAACCAATATCTATCCGACCGAAATCCTGCTGGCCGAGTTGCGGCGCCAACACGAGCAGGGCCGCGACGTGAAGCTGTTCCTGGCCAGCACGAGCGAAGTCTACGGCAAGAACCCCAAGCCGACGTGGACCGAGGAGGACGATCTGGTCTTCGGTCCGACGACGCGGGCCCGCTGGTCGTATGGCGTCTCGAAGGCGATCGACGAGTTTTTGGCGCTGGCGCACTGGCGCGAACACGGGCTGCCGCTGGTCGTCGCGCGGTTCTTCAACGTCGTTGGGCCGCGGCAGACGGGCAGCTACGGCATGGTGCTGCCGCGGTTCGTCGATGCGGCATTGGCCGGAAAACCGCTGACGGTCCACGACGATGGCCGCCAGGTGCGTTGCTTCGCGCACGTGGCCGACGTGGTGCAAGCGGTGCTGGACCTGATGGAAGCGCCGGCCGCATTGGGCCGAGTATTCAACGTCGGCAGCGACCAGCCGGTGAGCATTTTGGAGTTGGCCCAGCGCGTCGTGCAGGCCGTCGATCCGCGGCTCACGATCGAGTTCCAAAGCTACGCCGAAGCCTATTCGCCCGACTTCGAGGACGTTCGCAGCC
>DATNEC010000244.1:0-3280 GCA_035606815.1 Pirellulales bacterium | reverse complement strand
CGGTCTCGGACCTCGGGCCATTGGCCCGCCTTGCCGCCGACCACCGTTTCGATGAGCGGCGGGTGATCGGGCGCCAGATCGTGCGCCAGTTCGCCGGCGGCCTTGAGTCGCTCGCGCTGTCGCCGGTCGGTCGCGTCGTCGGCGCCGAGGTCCAGGTTTTCCATCAACGCCGGCAGCGCCAGCCCGAGATCATCTAATCGCTTGCGCAACTGCCGTCGATTGTCGGGCGACAACTTGGCCAGGGCCGCGGGCCAATCGGGCATGGCGGCCAATTCGACGGCGTCATAACCGATCTTGGCGCAAGCGGCCAAGCCGGCATCGAGCGACAGCGTTTTCATGCCATAGAGGCTGAAGCCCAGGGCAAGCTGGCCCGAGGATTCTCCGTCCCCGCCCGCTTCGCCTCTCGCTGTTCGGATTGGCGAAAGCAGGCCGGAGCCGAGCGCGGCGGCGCCGGCACGGAGAAGATCGCGCCGGTCGAGACGGGCGAGCATGGCAAGATCCTTCAAAATCATCACCTTCAACGGGGCTTTAGGATTTCTTCGCCGCGGCGAGGCGCTGCCGCTCGGCCAACAGCAGCTTGATCCACGCACCCATGTAGCGGCCGTGATCGTGGAACGTGCGTCCGCTGACCAGGTTGCCGTCAACGACGCACGGCTCGTTCACGTAGACGCCGCCGCAGATTTCCAAATCGAAGCGGCACTTCGCGACCGTGGCCATTCGCCGGCCTTTGACGCAGCCGGCACGGGCGGGGATTTCCACGCCGTGGCAGACGCTGGCAATCGGCTTATCGTGCTCGAAGAAATACCGCGTGACGCGCAGCAGATCTTCGTCGTCGCGGATGTACTCCGGCGCCCGGCCGCCGCTGAAGAAGATGCCCAGGTATTCCTCGGGCTTGATCTCGGCGAAGGCGATCTCCGCTTCGATCGTGTAGCCCTCCCATTCCTTGGTGATCGTCCAGCCGGGCTTCACTTCGTGCATTACCATCTGATACCGCCGCTTATCCGGGGCCGCCACGACCGGCCGGATGCCCTCCTCCTGCACGCGGTAGAACGGGTAAAGCGTATCGACGGTCTCCGTCGCGTCGCCCACGACGATCAACACCTGGTCCATTCGGTCCTCTCAAGTTTGGCTTGCGGCCGCTCGCCGCGAGACGTCATCTGACCGCGCGAGCCCTCATGATTTTACTGCGCGAGCGCCAAAAAACCACGAGGCATAGCTGTCTGCTTAGCGCTCCATGAATTGATCGATCTCCTTGCGCGTGGGCAGCGAAGGCTGGGCGCCAAGCCGCGTGACGGCAATGGCCGCCGCGGCGTTCGCCCAGCGGGCCGCTTCCGCGAGACTGCGGCCTTCGGTCAAAGCGACGGCCAAGGCCCCGTTGAAAGCGTCGCCGGCCCCGGTCGCGTCGATCGACGAAACGGCGCGGCCGGGCGCCAGGAAGGTTTCTTCCTCGACCGTCATGCACCCTTGGGCGCCGAGCGTGATGACGCAGCGTTCGAAGCCCAGCGCTTGCAACCGCCGTCCCGCCGCGGCAGGATCGAGGCCGTCCGCGTGCGCGGCCCCGATGAGCAGTGCCGCCTCGCCCTCGTTCGGCGTCAGGATGTCGACCCACGGGGCCAGTCCCGACTGCAAAATCGCCGGATTTGCCGGCGCGGGGTTAAAAATCGTGAGCCGCCCGGCCCGCTTGGCGCGCTCAAGCCCTCGCCGGACGGTTTCCAACGGCGATTCCAAGCAGGTCAGAAATACGCCCGGCCCTTGAAAGACGTCGTCGGGCAAGGCATCGATATCGGCGGCCGACAAAGCCATGTTCGCCCCTGAGGCGACGCCGATCAGGTTCTCGCCGCGCGCATCGACCAGAATCAAGGCCACGCCGGTGGGAGTTCCGGCTGCGATCTTGAGATGCTCGACGTTGAGGTTCTCGTTGCGAAAGTCGGCGAGCGCCCGCCGGCCGTAATCGTCGTCGCCGAGGCACGCCAGAAACGTCACTTGCTCGCGGGCGGCGCGGGCGGCGGCGACCGCCTGATTGGCGCCTTTGCCGCCGGCGGCCTGGTAGAACTCGCCGCCGAGCACGGTTTCGCCCGGCCGCGGCAAGCGCGGCCCGCGGACCACCAGATCGACGTTGACCGACCCCAGCACGACGACGCGCGAACTGGCCATCGTTCGGTCCTCAAATCATCGTGGGGGCCTAGAGTTTGCCGACTGCAGTTTCGGCGCGCAATTGATCGATCATGTCTTGCGTAGCCGCCGCCACCGCCTCTTGCCAGCGCGCGGCGCCGAAGCGGGCATATTGCGGCTTCGCGTGCGCGAAGATGATCCCGCGCGAGTTGTTGATGATCGCGCCCAAGCCGCTGGAGTCGAACGCGCCGGCCACGTCGACGGCCTGGCCCCCTTGGCTGCCAAAGCCAGGAACCAGAAACCAGGTGCGCGGCATCGCGGCCCGCAATTCGGCGAGTTGCTCGGGATAGGTGGCGCCGACGACGGCGCCGACGCTGCCATAGCCCGCCGCGCCCAAGGTTTCGCCCGCCAGCCGCTCGACGTATTCGCCCACGTGTCGATACAGCGGCCGTCCGCCGGCGATCAGGTCTTGAAACTGGCCGCCGCCGGGATTCGACGTTTTCACGAGGATGAACAAGCCGGCACCCCGCGTTCGTGCGACCTCGACGAACGGGCGCAAGCTGTCGTCGCCCAGATAAGGGCTGATCGTCAGCGCGTCGGCCCCCCAGGCGCTTCGGCGGCCCAAAAAGCCGTCTGCGTAAGCCTCTGCCGTCGAACCGATATCGTTGCGTTTGCCGTCCATGATGGCCAGCAGGCCCGCGCGGGCGGCATGGTCCACGACGCGGCCGAGCGCGTGCATGCCCGCCGGGCCGAGCCGCTCGAAGCAGGCCGCTTGCGGCTTGACGGCCGGAACGAGGGGCGCAACCACGTCGATCACGCCGCAACAAAACCTCTCGAAAGCCGCGGCGAGGGCTGAAAAATCGCCCGGCGCGCCAGCATCCCCGACGCCGGGGGGCAATTGCTCGCTGCGCGGATCGAGTCCCACGACGACCGGGTTTTTCAATCGCCGCACGGCCGCGGCCAGGCGATCGCCGAAATGTGTCTCCAATGCGGTCTGCATGGCGAGCAGCTTAACGAAAACGACGGGCGGCCGTAAGCGAGCGCGAGCAAAATCCGCGGCGGTCCGAAACCGCTCTTTCAGGCAGATTTCTCTAGACACGCCGGGGGGGAGGTAGTATGATTCCGGCCAGTCCAGGTTTGTTTTTTGGAGACCGAAAGCACCTATCCA
>DATNEC010000204.1:0-5618 GCA_035606815.1 Pirellulales bacterium | reverse complement strand
GTAGCAGGCACACTCCGTGTGCCGTCCGCCGGACGAGCCGCCGACTTCAGCAATCCCTGTTGCACCCATGACCGACCTCGATCGTTACTCGCGGCAGATCCGTTTTCCGGTCATCGGCGAAGAAGGGCAGCGCCGCTTGTTGGCCAGCCGTGCGCTGATCTGCGGCTGCGGCGCGCTCGGCTCGGTGCTGGCCAATACGCTGGCCCGCTCGGGCGTCGGGCGCCTGCGGATCGTCGATCGCGATTTCGTCGAGACCAGCAACTTGCAGCGGCAAGTGCTGTTCGACGAAGACGATGTCGCCGCCCAACTGCCGAAGGCGGTCGCCGCGGCCAACAAACTGCGGCGGATCAATTCGCAAATCGAGATCGAGCCGATCGTGGCCGACGTCGATCATGCGAACATCATGTCGCTGCTAGAAGGGGTCGACGTGCTCGTCGATGGGACCGACAATTTCGAGACGCGCTATCTGCTGAACGATGCGGCGGTCAAGCTCGGCCTGCCCTGGGTCTACGGCGGCTGCATCGGCGCCGGCGGCCAGACGATGACCATTCTGCCGGGCGAAACGCCCTGCCTGCGCTGCCTGATCCAAGAGGCGCCTCCGCCCGACGCGACGGAGACGTGCGACACGGCGGGCATCTTGTCGCCGATCATCAACGTCATTGCCTCGATCCAGGCGATGGAGGCAATCAAGATCTTGAGCGGACATCGCGAGGCGATCCAGCGGTCGCTGCTGGTCTTCGATCTCTGGGAAAACCGCGTGCTACCGATGAAGGCCGGCGCCCTGCGCGACGCCGGCGACTGCCCGGCCTGCTGCCGCGGCGAATTCCCCTGGCTTTCGGGCGAACGCGGCAGCCACACGGCGGTGCTCTGCGGCCGCAACGCCGTGCAACTGACTCAGTCGGCCGGCACGCGGCTTTCGCTGGAGACTTTGGCGGAAAAACTCGCCAGCGTGGGCCGCGTCACGCGGAATCCGATCTTGCTGCGGCTGGCGGTCGACGACTACCTGCTGACGATCTTCCCCGACGGCCGGGCGATCATCGGCGGCACGGACGACATTCCGACCGCCCGCACGATTTACGCGAGGTATATCGGGAGTTAATGTGGGGAGGAAGTTAGGAGATAGGAGTTAGGAGATGGAGCTGCGGGCGCCCTCGCCCGTAGCAGCCCTGCGCCGAGAGTGGCTTTCGTATCGGTCCCAAGCATTCGAGGAGCCAAGATGACGACTTCAAGACGACGCACGATGAGGATATTGCCGGCCGCGATCGCGTTTCTCTCGACCTTCGCTGCGCTGAACCTGGGCGCCGCCGCGTCCGCGTTCGCCGCCGACGAGAAAGGGCCGATCACGGTCTATATCGGCACGTACACGAACGGCAAGAGCGAAGGCATCTATCGGCTCAAGCTCGATCGCACGACCGGCGAGTTGACTAAGGCCGGCGCGACCTCGGGCGTCAAAAACCCGTCGTTTCTGGCGATCCATCCCAGCGGCCGTTATTTGTACGCCGTCTGCGAGACGGACGATTTCGGCAAGAACGCGGGCGGAATCGCGGCCTTTGAAATCGATCCCAAGAGCGGCGACTTGAAGCTCTTGAACCAGCAATCGTCCGAAGGCGGCGGGCCGTGCCACCTGGTCGTCGACAAGCTGGGCAAGAACGTGCTGGCGGCCAACTATGGCGGCGGCAGCGTGTGCGTGTTGCCGATCGGCGACGACGGCCGCTTGGGCAAGGCCACGGCGTTTGTTCAACACAAGGGTTCCAGTGTCGATCGCGGCCGGCAAGAGGCGCCGCACGCCCATTCGATCAACCTCGACGCCGCCAACCGCTTTGCCGTCGCGGCCGATCTTGGGCTGGACAAGGTGCTGGTCTATCGCTTCGACGCCCAGCAGGGAACGCTCGCGCCCAACGATCCGCCCGCGACGAACGTCAAGCCCGGCTCGGGGCCGCGGCACTTCGCCTTTCATCCCAACGGCCGTTCCGCTTATGTGATCAACGAGATGGGCTGCACCGTCACTGCTTTCGACTACGACGCCAGCAAGGGCGTGTTGACCGAAACGCAAACGATCACCACGCTGCCGCGGCCCGTCGCCGCCGGCGATAGCACAGCCGAAGTGCAGGTCCACCCGTCGGGCAAGTTTTTGTACGGCTCGAACCGCGGCCACAACAGCATCGCCGTCTTCGCCATCGATTCGGACAGCGGCCGGCTGACGACCGTCGGCAATCAATCGACCGAAGGCAAAACGCCGCGGAATTTCGGCATCGACCCCAGCGGCGCGTTCCTGCTGGCCGAGAACCAAGACTCCGACTCGATCGTCGTGTTCCGCATCGATCCCCAAACCGGCAAGCTGACCCCGACCGGGCACAAGCTCGAAGTGCCCATGCCGGTTTGCGCCAAGTTCAAGGAATAGACGAGAGAAGCCCTCGCTGCCGCTCGCGCCGTTGAGAATGCTTGTATGAGAATCGCTGTCATTGGAACGGGCTACGTCGGCCTGGTCACCGGAACTTGCTTTGCCGAAACGGGCAACGACGTGACCTGCGTCGACGTCGATGCCGCGAAGATCGAGCGCCTGCGCCAAGGCCAGATTCCGATCTACGAACCGGGCCTGACGGAGCTGGTCGAAAGCAACGCCGCCGACGGCCGCTTGCACTTCACCACCGATCTGGCCGCAGCCGTCGAACCGGCCAAGCTGATCTTCCTGGCCGTCGGCACGCCCAGCGCCGACGACGGTTCGGCCGATTTGTCGAGCCTGTGGGACGTGGTCGACAACCTGGCCACCCATCTCGCCGACGATGCGATCGTCGTCACCAAGAGCACCGTGCCGGTCGGCACGAACACGGCGATCACCGAGCGGCTGCGGAGGGCGACCGGCCGCGAGTGCGATGTGGCGAGCAACCCGGAGTTTCTCAAGGAAGGCGCCGCGATCGACGACTTCATGAAGCCCGACCGCGTGGTGGTCGGCGTCCGCCGGCCGGAAGTCGCCGCCGTGCTGCGCGAGCTGTACGCTCCGCTGCTGCGGACCGAGAAGCCGTTTTTGAGCATGTCGCCCGAAAGCGCCGAGATGACCAAGTACGTGGCCAACGCGCTGCTCTCGACCAAGATCAGCTTCATCAATGAGGTGGCGAACCTCTGCGAGCGGATGCAGGCCGACATCAACGACGTGCGGCGCGGCATCGGCCACGACAGCCGCATCGGCTTCGCGTTTCTGTTTCCCGGCGTCGGCTACGGCGGCAGTTGCTTCCCCAAGGACGTGCGGGCCTTGCAGGCCATGGCCCGCTCGCACGGCGTCGAGCCGCGGCTGCTGGGCGCGGTCGACGCGGTGAACGAGCATCAGAAGACGGTGATGTTCGCCAAGCTCTCGCGGCACTTCGAGGGGCGGCTGACCGGCCGCACCGTCGCCGTCTGGGGCCTGGCCTTCAAGCCGCGGACCGACGACATTCGCGAGGCGCCGGCCTTGAAGCTGATTGACGATCTGCTCGACCACGGCGTCCGCGTGCAGGTCCACGATCCCGAGGCGATGGAGCACGTCGAGCGGGAGTACGGCGCCAAGCTGGTCTACGCCGAAAGCAAGTACGACGCGCTGAACGGCGCCGAGGCGCTGGCGATCATGACCGAGTGGAAACAGTTCGTGCATCCTGATTTCGACGAAATGCGGCGGCGGATGAAATCGCCCGCGATCTTCGACGGCCGCAATCTCTACGAGCCATCGCAGATGCAGGCCGCCGGCTTCACGTATCATTCGATCGGCCGCGCCCCCGCGGGGGCGGGGTAGAGTTGGCGTCAGCCTTCGTGGCACGTCTCGAGCAACCTACGAAGGCGACCGCTGCCATTTGGGTCGTGATTGACGAACACCGCATTATATTGTAATATATTACAATTCATTCAAAAGGCCAAGCGAAAGACCAGGAAAAAAGAGCTGCGGCGTGGCGCGAATTGAAAGCATCTGGTGGGACGATGAGGGCGGCCGCGACAAACACATTTCCGAACATGATGTCACGAAGGATGAAGTCGAGGAAGTGCTGTTAAACCCAGCGAATCCGACGACTACCAGTAGAACGAGCGGCGAGCAAATCACGTTCGGCTACACGTCGTCCGGCCGGTATCTGGCGGTCGTCTGGGCGCAAGTTTTGGAGGATCCGTTTACCGTTTATCCGATCACCGCGTACGATGCCCCGGAACGCGGCAAGCCAATACGCAAGATCAAAGGAAAGCGAAAGAGATAACGTCATGGCCAAAGCCATTAATCGCGTCAAGGTCGTCAAGGCAAAGCCTTCAAAGGCGCAGCGCCGGAAATTGAAAGCCATTCGCGACAATTATCAATCGAAAAAACCATCGCTGGCCGACCTCGCCGCCAGCGCAGAATATACGGACCCGATCAGCCAAGGGGAGTTCTGGGAACTTGCCGAAGCCGCGCGGGCGCTGAAAGCGGAGAGGCAAAAGGCGGGCGTCACGCTCGCCCGCGTCGCGGAGTTGAGCGGCATCGACGCCGCGGCGCTGAGTCGGCTCGAAAATGGCATCTACGACAACCCGACGACGACCACTCTTTCCCGCTACGCCCACGCCCTCGGGAAGGTGATGGTCTTTAGCTTGGAGGATGATCCGACCGCGGCTCGGGCCGCTCGACGTTAGATTCGATTGGCAGAGCGAACCGTACATAGCGGCGAAATTCGGCCTCGTCCAAAAACACCGCCTCGCGCGCCAACTGAAACATCACCGGCATCTCGGGCCAGCCGAGCGCGGCCAACAATCGATCGAACGCGGCCGCCGTGCAGGCGCCTTTCAAATCGACGTACAACAGCCGCTCGTTTCGATCGTAGAGCACTCCGTCCAACTGCCAGGGCGTATCCTTGGCCGCCGAGACCCACACGAACGAGCCGTCTAACTCCAAAAACATCCGCTCAAGTTGCATCAGCGCATCGCTCGTCGCCTCGAAGGTCTTCGCAAACGGCGTCCCCAGGGCCGCCGCCGGCACGTCAAGCGTGCCATACCTTTCGCCGCCCAATTCCGCGGCGCCTTGCTCCTTTAGCTCGGCCGGCCGGGCGTGGATCGTGATTTGGAAAGGACGCGAGGTCATGCAAAGAATCCGTCCTCACTCCGCCGGCGCCAGTTCACGGTGCAGCCATTCGAGATACTCGGGCAAGCCGGCCAAGATGCTCTCGGCCAGAATCTCGGGCACGTCGTAGGGATGGTCCGCGCGGATCGCGGCCTCGATCGCCGGAAACAGATCGGTGCGGCTCTTGGCAGTCAGCCGCCATTCGCTCGACGTGTCGATCGCCCCCTGCCACCAATACGCGCTCTCGATCGGCCCGGAAATCTGCACGCACCCGGCCAGCCGGCGTTCGAGAAGCTTGCGGGCCATCGCCCGGGCCGCCTCTTGCGTCGGCAGCGTCGTCACGACTTGGATGTAGTGGGTCATGGGAAGCTCGGAACGTAGAACGCGGGGTTCGTAATGAAAAGCAGGAGTGCCCTGTCATGCGATCGCGATATTAACCAGTTTACCGGTTTCGCCCGCATTCCGCATTCCGCGCTGCGAGTTCGCGATCCGAATTCGCCCGCAACTGCCCTTGGGCCGCCCGAGGCATTCTCGGATAATGCCGCCCCGAATTCGATCGAATCCCTTGAGTCGT
>DATNEC010000203.1:0-2536 GCA_035606815.1 Pirellulales bacterium | reverse complement strand
CAACTCATCGGTGCAGCGCGGGCCGCCGCATGACCTCTATTATCGGAATGACTGGGCGTACCGGTAATTCCTCCCTTGCCGCCCCTACATCTTGCGTCGATCTCCGCCAAAACCCGGTCGCCGCCTTCGGAACGGCCGCCAAAGATCGATCGCGCCGCGGCCCCGCGGCGATATAAAAGAAATGCGTCCTCCGTCCGCATTGTTACGACAAAAACCTCTCGATTCGGCGGCCGCCCCATAACCTAGGGCCTTTGTCGGCATGGCCGCCGAGCATTAAAATGAAATTACGCGTTGGCGGTGTGCAACAATCGAGCCAGCGAGAACGTGGCGCGCTCGAACGTGCAAATCGCAATCTCTTGGGAACCAGCGGTTTTTGACTGAAAACGCAGATACATCTCGACTTTTGCCCGCCGCCTGGCGCGACACGGTTCGCAGCCAGCTTGAACCCGGCGAGACCGTATTGGCGTGGTTCGAGCCAGACTTGGACAGTCGGCTTCGCTTTACCCGAGAGCTGGTGGTGGTGACCGACCGCCGGGTTTTGACCGGCACGAACCACGCCACGGCCCATGAGCCCCCCCCTCCAGGGAGCAAACTCTCGTGGCGAAGCTGGCCCTTGGATGCCGTGGTTCGCATCGATTGCGCCCAGAAGGCCGGCGTGGGCACGTTGGAATTGCTGTCCAATTTGGAGCGATTGGCCCATTGGCGTTACACTTTGGGCCGCTCGGCGAACGCCAGCCGCTTGGTACAGCAGTTCGAGACGCTGCGCCGCGAAGGCCCCGGCACTCGGTTCGATGCGGAAACGCAGCCCAACCGGGCGGCCGTCGTTTGCCCGGCATGTGGAACGGAGATTCCGCCGGATGCTCCCGGGTGCCCGAGTTGCAACAGCGGAAAAGGGCCGCGGCAGACGGCTTCCCTGCTGCGCCTGCTGCGCTTCGCAAAATCTCGCAAGTCGGCGGTGGCCCTAGGGTTCGGTCTGACGCTGGCCAGCACGGCGGCCAGCCTCGTGCCGCCGGGTCTGACCATGCCATTAACCGACCGGGTGCTGATTCCCCACCAGAACGGCCAGCCGGTCGAATTCCAGCTCGTCACCTGGTATCTCTCCTGGTTCGCGGTGGCCGCCGTCGCGGCCTGGTTGCTAAGTTGGGCTAGAACTTACGTGCTGGCCTGGGTTTTCGAGCGAATCAGCGCCGATCTGCGAAACCATACCTATGCCCACATGCAGCGCCTGTCGCTGGAATTCTTCGGCGGCAAGCGGACCGGCGACCTAATGGCCCGCGTGAGCACCGATACCGAGCGGATCTGCAACTTCTTGTCGCTCAATCTGCTCGATTTCATCACCGATCTGTTGATGATGCTGATGACGGCGGGCGTGTTGTTTTGGATCAACCCCTGGCTGGCTTTGGCGACGCTGCTGCCGTTTCCGTTCATCGGCTGGATGGTCAGCCGCATACGAGAGCGGCTGCGGCTCGGTTTTTTGGAGGCGGGCCGCGTGTGGGGCGAAATGACCAGCGTGTTGGCCGATACGATCCCCGGCATTCGCGTGGTGAAGGCGTTCGCCCAGGAGCAGCGCGAAATCGACCGCTTCCGGCAAAGCAACGAGCACGTGCTCGAAGCCAACGACCGGGTGAACCGCGTGTGGTCGATCTTCGGCCCCGTCGTGACGCTGCTCACCGAGATGGGGCTGCTGGTCGTGTGGGCGTTCGGCGCCTGGCTGGTGTTTCAAGGACAAATCAAGGTCGGCGTGTTGATCGCGTTTTTGGCCTACATCAGCCGCTTTTACAACCGGCTCGATTCGATGAGCCGGATGCTGGCCGCCGTGCAGCGCGCCGCGGCGAGCACGCAACGGATTTTCGAAATCTTGGACCGCGTGCCGAGCGTGGCCGAACCCGTCGATCCGGTGCGCCCGCGGAGACTGCGCGGCGAACTCGAATTTCGCGGCGTGGGCTTTCATTATGGAAATCGGCCGGTGCTGGAAGGCGTGAATCTCAATATTCAGCCGGGCGAAATGATCGGCTTGGTCGGTCCCAGCGGTTCGGGCAAGAGCACGCTGGTGAATCTCGTCTGCCGCTTCTACGACGTGAACGCCGGCGCGATCCTGGTCGACGGCATGGACATTCGCTCGCTGGCGTTGGAAGATTATCGGCGGCACATCGGCATCGTGTTGCAGGAGCCTTTTTTGTTCTACGGCACGATCGCCGAGAACATCGCCTACGGCCGGCCCGACGCGACTCGCGAAGAAATCATCGCGGCGGCCCGCGCCGCCCGGGCCCACGAATTCATTCTGCGATTGAGCGAAGGCTACGATTCGATCGTCGGGGAGCGAGGCCAAAAGCTGTCGGGCGGCGAGCGGCAGCGAATTTCGATCGCCCGAGCGCTGTTGATCGATCCGCGAATTTTGATTCTCGACGAAGCCACCTCGGCAGTCGACACCGAGACCGAGCGCGAAATCCAATTGGCGCTCGATAATTTGATTCAAGGCCGCACGACGATCGCCATCGCCCACCGCCTGAGCACGCTGCGCCGCGCCGACCGGATC
>DATNEC010000192.1:0-7684 GCA_035606815.1 Pirellulales bacterium | reverse complement strand
TCACTTTTCCACCGTGGTTCTCGGTGACCTGCCGCAGCGTTTCGACCGCTTCATCCCACTGGCCGTTGCCGAGGAAGGCGCGGACTTGCTCCAGATGGGTCCGCGTCGCCGCGTCGGCTTCGTCGAGCCGAATGGTGTCGGAAAGCTCGAAGCGGGGCAAGCCGGGGGCCTGGGCCGGAACGGTCGAAGTCGAACCGAAGGCGAACCCGTAGGCACAGCATGCCGCTGCCAGCCATCGCGTTCGGCAGATCCGGCCCATGAGTGCGTCCTTCGAACCTATGTATAAGCCCTGCTTTAGTATAGGAAGGGGGTCGGGATGGGGAAAGCACGAACGGGAAAGGAACGTAGGACGGACTTCCAGTCCGTCTCGCCGTCCGGCGACGGACCAGAGGTCCATCCTACGAGGCAACCGCTGGAAGGCTCATCGTTCCGCCCGTCCCCCATAGCCTTCGACCAGCCGGCCGATCCAGAACAGGCACAGAGCGACGACGCCGAACTTCAGCAGTTGGCGGACATCGATGACCTCGGCCAACTGCAGCACGACCGCTGCGGGGGCGAGGAGCAAGCCGAGATGTTGCAGAATTCGACCGAAGGCGCGCATCGGGAACGACCGTTGTCAAAGCGGGCGAGGACCGCCGAACATCTTAGTGCAAACCCCTGTGCGTCGGGAGGGGATGGCCAAGCGGCGGCTTGACGTTTAATCTGGGCGCTTCGCCGAGCGGGTCAAGCCGGCGATTAGTCAGCCGCTGAAGCGCGCCTCGTTCTCTTTCTTGCTCACGGAACTATCGCAGCATGTCATTTTGGCGCACCGTCGCCCGCAGTTGCCGTCTGCGATGCCCGCGATGCGGCCGGGCGAAGTTGTTTCGCGGCTGGTTTGCGATGCGACCGAAGTGCTCGGAATGCGGGCTGCCCTTCGAGCGCGAGCCGGGCTTTTATCTCGGTTCGATCTACTTCAACTACGGCTTGACCGCACTGGTCGTAACGGTCGCCTATTTCGTGCTGTACTTCGCCGCCGACGTTTCCCAAACAACCGCGCTGGTCTCGCTGACCGCCTTTTGCTTGCTCTTTCCGTTGTGGTTCTTTCGCTATGCCCGCAGCCTGTGGCTGGGCATGGACCAATACCTCGATCCCGCAGCCGACGGTCACGACGAACCGAAAAGGTAGCTCTGGGACGCCGCCCGCCGGTCGGAACCGGGCAACGCTAAGATCTGCGGCCACGGCCTACGGCGACGTCTCGCCCTGACCCTCATTTGCCGCCAGCGATAGCCCCGCTTGCTTGGCGGCTTGTTCCGCTCGGGCGCGCCGCACCAGGACGTACATGTAAGCGCTGAACGAACCGGCCAGCACGAACGGCATCGAGAGCATGAACACGATGCTCAGGCCCCACGCGTTGATGAAACGGTCCGCCCCGCTGCCAAGCGCCGCCTTGCACATCGGGCAAGCTTCGGCCGAGGCCGCCGAGACGAGCACGATCGCGCATGCCGCCGACCAAGCCGTGAAGCGGCGCCCGAAAACCCGCCGAAGTTTTGATGTCAAGCTTGTCATACGCACCGCTGGTTCAGGATCTCGATTATAGCCGCGCCCGGCGACGAGGGGTAGAGATGATAGAGCATCAGGTAAATCACGACCCCGGTGACAGACACGTAGAGCCAAATCGGAAACGTCCACTGCGCCAGGCGGCGATGCGCGACCCGCCGATCGCGAAGGCCGAGGTAAATCGTGGCTGCGGCTAAAAACGGCACGGCGGCGGCCAAGAAAATGTGCGAAATCAAGATCGCGTAATAGAAGTAGGAAACCGGCGGGGGCCCGGTGAACTTCTTCATCGCATTGCCAGGCGACAAATGATAGGTCAGGTAGCAGGCCAGAAAGGCCGCGGAAACGCCGAATGCAGCCAGCATCGTATTGCGGTGCGCCGTTTCGCGACGCCGCTTGATGAGCGCGTAGCCAGCGACCAGCAGCACGGTGGCCGTCGCGTTCAGCAGCGCGTTGACCGCCGGCAAATCCCCCACGGCGAAAGCCAACAGCGCCGCGGGCGCAAACGAAATCACGGGCCATCTCCCTCGCCGGCGGGCTTTTTCAACGTTTTGCCCGTGGGTTCGTCGACGTCCAGCAGTTCGAGCACCTTGCGCTTGAATTGTCTGACCTTGTTCGATTCGCGCGTCGAGTACCAGCCTTGCACGCGACCGTCGGCGCCGATCAATACCAGCTTGTCGTTGTGCTCCTTGGTCGCAGGCATTTTGAGCGAACCCTGGCCCAGCTCGCGAATCTTCTCGGCCGGGCCGGTCAGAAACTTCCAACGCTTCGGATCGGCGCCGAGTTTCTTGGCATAAGCCTTGAGATCTTCCGGCTTGTCGGTTTCGGGATCGACCGTGAAGCTGACGAACGTGACGTCCTCGTCCTTCAAAGCATCGGCAAGCTCCGCGACGCCGTAATTCATCTGCAGACAGAAGCCCGGACAAGTGGCGAAAAAGTAGCTGGCCGCCCAGACTTTGCCTTTCAGTTGTTCCATGGCGAACGGCTCGCCGTTTTCGTCGGTGAACGTGAACTTTTCGAGGGGGACCGGCGGCAATTCACTGGGCTTGGCCGCCTTGACGACGCCGCTGCGGCCGGCCGGCGCCTTTTCCGCGGCGCTGGCCGCGTGGGCCTTGTAAGCCCGCCAGAAAGAATACGAACCGTACGCGCCCACCAGCGCCAGCGCCAAGCTGAGCCAGGCTTTTACCGCCACCGACATCGTGAATTCTCCTACAACAAATCCGCCGTCGTGCGCTTGCCAGCGACATGCCACGACAGAGCGAACGTGACCGCCGCGAACGCGAACATCACCAGCCAGCAAGTCGCCAGCGAAGGCAAGTCGGCCGGCAATGACGCATCGCCCGCGTCCCAATACAACAACCGCCTCAGTCCGGCCACGCCATACGTGAGCGGGTTGATGCGGATCACCCAGGCCAAAATCGCGGCGGCCGTCGAGCCGTGCGCATCGGCCGGAAAAAACGCCCCGGACAACAACCACATCGGCATCAAGAACACGCTCATGATCGCATGAAAGCCCTGCGTCGAATCGAGACGCCAGGCGATTACGAAGCCCAGCCCCGTCAGCGCCAGCGCGATCAAGAACGAAAAGGCCCCGATCGACAAGAGCGAAACCAGGCTGAACGACAGCCCGATCGAAAGCCCCAAGGCCAGGAACAACAATCCTTGGATCAGGGCGATCAGCGTGCCGCCCAACAGTTTGCCCAGCACCAGCGCCCAGCGGGGCGCCGGCGCCACCAGGACCGACTGCAAAAAGCCCTCTCGCCGGTCTTCGATGATCGAGATCGTGGCGAAGATCGCCGTGAACAAGAGAATCAGCACCAGCGTGCCGGGAAAGAAGTATTCACGATAGCTGACTTCGCCGCCGGCGCCGGGCAACCGGAACGAAGGCCCCAGCCCCGCGCCGAACAGCACCCAGAACAGCACCGGCTGCCCGATGGCGCCAAGCACGCGGTTGCGCTGTCGCGCGAAGCGGACCAACTCCCGCGAGCAAAGCGTGGCGACGGCCAGCCAGGGGCGCGGCGGAAAGGGCTGAAACTGCGTTTGCAGGCGCTCGGCGACGGCCTCAGCCATGTGCGGCCTCCTCGCGCTCGCGCCAGAAGCGGTGCCCGGTGCGCGCGATGAACACGTCTTCCAGCGTCGGCTTGCCCAGCGTGATGCTGTGGATTCTGCCGGGAAACGCTTCCAACAACCGCGCCACGAGTTGCGGAGCATCGTGCCGTTCGAGCCGCACGCTGCCATCGACCACGGCCGCCGCATATTCGAAGCGAGCATGGATGGCCGCGGCCAGCGATTCCGGCTCGTCGGTCTCGATCGTGAGCGAATCGCCGCCCACGCTGGCGCGCAACGCCTCGGGCGTGTCGAGCGCCACGAGCGAACCGGCGTTCAGAATCGCCAGCCGGTCGGCCTTTTCGGCTTCTTCCAGCAAGTGCGTCGTCAAGACCACGGTGACTCCGTCTCGCTCGCGCACCTGCCGCAAATAATCCCACAGATCGCTGCGGGCGCCGGGGTCGAGCCCGGTGCTCGGTTCGTCCAGCAACAACAGTTGCGGCGAGTGCAACATGCCCTTGGCCAATTCTACGCGACGACGCATCCCGCCGGACAGCGTTTCGACCAATTCGCGCCGCCGATCGGCCAGCCCCAGCCGGGCCAGCATCTCCTCCTGCCGGCTGCGCAATGCGCCGCCCGACATGCCGTACAAATGGCCCTGATGGCGCAGATTTTCGGCCACGGTCAATTTTTTATCGAGGCTGGGGGCCTGGAACACCACGCCGATCCGCTCGCGCACCGCGGCCGTTTGCCGGGCGACATCGTAGCCGAGCACGCGAATTTCGCCTTGTTGCAGCGGAATCAGCGTCGAGAGCAGGCGAAACAGCGTGGTCTTGCCGCCGCCGTTGGGACCGAGCAGGGCGAAAACTTCGCCGCGATCGACTTGCAGATCGAGCCCGGCGAGCGCCGTTCGCTCGCCATAGCGATGGACCAGCCGCGAAACGGAAATGGCGGCCGACGCGTTCATGAGAATACTCTTCCTCCCTCTCCCTCCGGGAGAGGGCCGGGGTGAGGGAGAACCGCAGCGATCGCGACCCTCTTTCGGCCGCGGGTTCTGGAAGCAGAAATTTGGAACCTGAAATCCGCGACCCGGCCCGCCAGCCCTCACCTTGACCCTTTTCCAGAGGAAGAAGGGATTTTTCTTACTTGATCTTCTTTTCGACCTCGGCTTCGCCCTTTTGCACGGCCTCGGCCTCTTCGACCGAGCCAGGCTCATGGCCGGCTTCGTGATCTCCGTGCTGCTCGGTGACCGCCTTTGTCGCGGCGATCATCGCGTCGACATCGCGCCGTTTGCCGACGTATTCCATCCGCTCCGCCGAGTACTTGCCCCCGTAACCAAACATGCCGTGTACTCGGGCGCCGACGTCGGGCACCAGGGCCAACATCAGAAAGATCGACATCATCGAGGCCGGAATCGTCAGCACGTATTTCCAGTTGGCCTCGTATTTGACGTGCATGAAGAACAGGATCACCAGCATCGCCTTGGTGCAGGAGACGGCCATCATGAACAGCCGCTTGACCTCGTGGCTGCCGAGGCTTTTGGGCCAGTATTCCGAGTAGGTCAAAAACGACAGCGTGGTCAAAAAGCAGAGCGCGACGAAGACGTAAATGTATTTCGCCAGGCCGCCATGATCGTGGCTGGCATGCTCGTGCCCGTGCTGGCCGTGGCCGCCATGATCGTCGTGCGCCGAAGGGGCGTGAGACATTCGAATCGCTCCCAAAAATCCGCCGCGACCGTTTCTCGACCGCAGCGGGGAAATCTCTAGAACAAGTACAATAACGGAAACAGGAAAATCCAAACCAAGTCGACGAAGTGCCAGTACAGCCCGACGTTCTCGATGATGCCGGCATTGGCCGCGTTGAACTGCATCGTGAGCATGATCGCGAACACGATCAGACCGACAATCACGTGGATGGCGTGAAAACCGGTCAGCAGAAAATAGGTGCTGGCCCACATGTTGCCGCCCGGAATGACCACCGGCATCTTGAGCCAAGACTCCTCTTCGTTCAGCCCGCCCGCATGCGCATGGCTCTCCGAAAGCGGCATCGGCATGATCTTCGCCGCCAGCAGCGCCAGATCGGTTTCCTTCGTCGATTTGGCCTGGTCGATCAAGTCGCTGACGATTCCCGCCCGGCGGACGGCTTCTTCCGAGGGCGGTTCCGCGGCGGCCGGTTTTGATGGCGCTTCCGCTTCCGCGCCCGACTCGGCCTGTTTCTCGCTCGCTTGCGTTTCGGTTTCCGCAGCCCCTTCCGCCGCGCCTTCGGTCGGTTGCGATGCTCCCGCCGGACTCGGCTGCGCCGGCTGGACTTTCAATTCGGCCAGCAGCTCGTTGCCGCGGGCTCGCACAGCCGAGCCGAAGTAGACGTCGGGCCGCTCGTGGACGCGGCTATGCGGATACCAGGGATAAATGCCATGTTGGAACTTGGCGTTGTACTCGTAGGCCTTGACTCCCAAAAACACGCAGCCCAGGGCCAGCGTGACGGCCAGCCACATCTTGGCCGTCGCCCCTTGGTTGCCCTTGGCGAATTCCAAGGCCAGCACGATGCTGACGCTCGACAAGATCAGCACGAACGTGTTGAAGGCGCCGATCGGCTCGCTCAAATGGACTTCGTGCGTCGCCGGCCAGACCACCGCTCCGAAGCGGATCACGATGAACACGCCGATCAAGGCGGCGAAAAACATGATCTCCGTCGACAAGAATAGCCACATGAACAGCTTGCCGTTGGGGATCGGCAGCGCGGGCTGATAGACGAGCTTGGGCGGATGCCCGTGGTGTTCATGCGTGTCGTGATGGCTAGGCGCCAATGTGGCCATGCGAACGGTCTGCCTTATGAAACGGCGGTAAGCGGCGAGGGAATCAACTGAACGAATGGAACGGCCCCAACATCAACATGGCCCCAACATTAACCACATCAAAAGCGCCGGCAAGTAGACCAGCGAGGCCCGCAACAAGATCCGGGCCGAGCGGTCGCTCTGGCGGAACAAGAACATCGCCGCGCAGGCGATTTGCGCGGCGCCCAGCAACAGCGCCCAGACGAAATACAGCGGGCCGGCGAAGCTGACCATGCTCGGCAGCAGGCTGACCGGCAACAGGGCTAGCGCCGCCAACACGGCTTGGCCGCCGGCGCGCAGGCCCGAGGGATCGACGACCGGCAGCATCTGCAATCCCGCCGCGGCGTATTGCCGGCGGTAGATCCAAGCGATGGCCATGAAGTGCGGAAACTGCCACAAGAAGACGATCAAGAACAACGTCGCCGCCGCCAGATCGAGCGGCTGTCCGACGGCGGCCCAGCCCATCAGAATGGGCATCGCGCCGGTCACCGCGCCGACCATCGTGTTGACGTGCGAACGCGACTTGAGCGGCGTGTAGACGCCGACGTACAGCACCCAGGTTAAAACGCCCAAGGCCGAAGTCAGCGGATTGACCAACACCGCCAGATAGATCGCGCCGGCCACGGCCGTCACGGCGCCGAAGATCGCCACTTCGCGGACGCTCAACCGGCCGCCGGGCAACGGCCGGTCGGCCGTGCGCTCCATTAGGGCGTCGGTTTCGCGCTCCAGAAGTTGGTTCCCCGCACTGGCGCCGGCGGCGATCAGCGCCGTGCCGACGAGCGCGTGCAGCACGCTCCACAGATCGGGAGAGCCCGCGCTGGCCACGACCGCCGCCACCGTGACGGTCACCAGTTCGAGCGCCGCGATCTTCGGTTTGGTCAATTCCAGATAATCGCTGGCGCGCTGCCAGGAAAGCAACCGCGAATCGGCATAAGTGGCGGCGGGCATGCTCATCGCGCGGCGGTCTCCCAAGTCAGCGTGTGAAGGGCGCCGCCGAGAAAGGGCCGAGCGGACAACCTCCAAGACCGCAGAGCAATGACCAGCGAAGTCGCCAAAATCAAAGAGCCGACAGCCACGTGGGCCGTCGTGACGAGCGCTTGCATCGCGCTTTTGTCGCCGACGACATAACCGGCGGCCCAACGATATTGCGAAAGCCACGCCGGCCAGCCGTAGTTGACGATCCAGGCCCCGCAGCCTAGCGCCAGTTGCATGAGAACCAACGCGGCCAAAAACCGCGCCGGCGCGACCAACCAATCGTCGCCCCGCCGCCGA
>DATNEC010000146.1:0-19296 GCA_035606815.1 Pirellulales bacterium | reverse complement strand
GAAGAAGGACAAAGAGGCTGAACCGGCGGCAGACAAAAAGGACAGCAAGTAGGGCCAAGGCGCGGGCCAACAAATCATGTACCGGGCCTTTTAGGACGGCGCCGCGAATGTGGCGCGGCCTCCTTTGCTCGCCGCAGGGCGGCGTGAAACGACGCGGCCGGTAAAATGTTTCAATAAGATCTCACTGTGGCGGTGCGCCATTCGGCCCCGCGAATAAGCCCCGGCTGCCAAGCCCGGGTTGGCGGCGGTTTCATAGCCTGTAAATCCACAGGCCATAGCTGCTTACAGCAATTCTTCCCGCCCGGCTCGTTTTTTTTCCGATTTTCTCGGATGTTGCTTGACGGAAGGCCGCGCCGCAAATACCCTATTATCTCGCATTTCGATACTGGCCTTGCGCCGTATTCACTTTATTTATTCAGTCTATGGCGGTTCAACTGAAGGGTTTGAAGGTGTTCTGCGACGTCGTGCGCCAGCGCAGCTTCTCGCGCGCGGCCGACGAAAACGGCATCTCCCAATCCGGCGCCAGCCAACTGGTGCAACAACTCGAAGAGGGCCTGGGCGTCAAGCTGATCGACCGCTCGAAGCGGCCGTTCGTGCTGACGCCCGAGGGCGAGGTGTATTACGACGGCTGCCGCGAGGTGGTCGAGCGCTACTTCGCCGTCGAGGACCGCGTGCGGACCTTGCACCACGAGGTGGCCGGGAGAGTCCGTGTGGCCTCGATCTATTCGGTCGGGCTGCACCACATGAACCGCTACTTGCAGGAATTCCTCTCACAACATCCCAAGGCCAACGTGCGGCTCGAATATTTGCACCCGAACCGGGTCTATCAAAGCGTCGAGGACGACGTCGCCGATCTGGGATTGGTCAGCTATCCCAAGTCGTCGCGGACGGTAAAAGCCATCGAGTGGCGCAAGGAACCGATGGTCTTGGTTTGCGCTCCCGGCCATCCGTTCGGGTCGCGGCGGTCGATCGCCTTGGCCGAACTCGACGGCCAGAAGATGATCGGCTTCGACAGCGAACTGACGATCCGGAGCGAAATCGATCGCGTGCTGCACCTGCACGGAGCGCAAGGCCGGGTCGTGATGGAATTCGACAATATCGAGACCCTCAAACGGGCCATCGAAATCGACGCGGGGATCGGCCTCTTGCCCGAGCCGACCGTGCTGCGGGAAGTCTACTCGGGCACTCTCGTGGCGGTGCCGCTGGAAAGCGACGAGTTGGTGCGTCCCTTGGGCATCATTCATCGCCGCGGCAAGGAGTTGAACCTGGCCGTACAACGGTTCATCGAGCTACTTCAGCGCGAGGCGCGAAACGCCGCGCCAACCGCCAACGACACTTCTCCCGTATCGCCGGCCGTCGTGCCAGAATTGGCTTTGGCGGCTTCTTCTTCGGCTGGCGACGCGGGGCGCCACAACGGAAACGGTTGTGTCCTGGCTGGCGATTCGCCGGTCCACGTCAATGGAAACGGACGGTAAATAGTCATGCGAAACGCACCATCCAACCCGGGTCTCCCCGCGCGCGACGGCCTTTACGATCCGGCGAACGAGCGCGACGCTTGCGGCGTAGGGTTCGTGGTCCACATGCGCGGCGAAAAGAGCCACGCGATCGTGCGCTCGGGCTTGGAGATCCTGGTCAATCTTGCGCATCGCGGCGCTTGCGGCTGCGATCCGCTGACGGGCGATGGCGCCGGGATTTTGACGCAGATCCCCCACGAATTCTTCGCCGCCGTCGCCCGCGGCTTGGGCTTCGAGTTGCCTGCCGCCGGCGATTATGCCATCGGCACGATTTTCTTGCCGCCCAACTACGAGGAAGGCCAGTTCTGCCGGCAGCAGTTGGAACGGTTCATCGCCGCCGAAGGACAACAGTTGCTGGGTTGGCGCGAGGTCGCGATCGACAACGGGCACATCGGCGAGACGGCCCGCGAGGTCGAACCGTGCATCCGTCAGGTGCTCATCGCCCGCGGCAAAGGCACGCCGCGCGAGATGTTCGAGTGGAAGCTGTACGTGATCCGCAAGCAGCTCGAAGGGGTCGTCGCCAACAGCGGCCTATTGCACCGGAAGTACTGTTACGTGCCGAGTTTGTCGTCGCGGATCATCGTCTACAAGGGATTGATGCTGCCTGACCAGGTCGAGCGGTTCTACGGCGATCTGGCCGACGAGCGGTTTACTTCAGCGCTCGCGCTCGTGCATCAACGTTACAGCACGAACACGTTCCCCACCTGGGATCTGGCCCAACCGTTCCGCTATCTGGCCCACAACGGCGAAATCAATACGCTGCGCGGCAACGTCAATTGGATGCATGCTCGGCGGAGCATGTTGGCCAGCGAGAAGTACGGCGCCGACCTGAAAAAGATCCTGCCGGTCTGCACGCCCGAAGCCAGCGATTCGGCCATTTTCGACAACGTGCTCGAAATGCTCGTCGTCACCGGCCGCTCGTTGCCGCAAGCCATGTCGATGCTGATTCCCGAACCATGGGCCGGCCACGAGAGCATGTCGGACGAGAAAAAGGCGTACTACGAATATCAAGCCTGCCTGACCGAACCGTGGGACGGCCCGGCTTCGATGGCCTTCACCGACGGCATCTCGATCGGCGCCGTGCTCGACCGCAACGGCCTGCGCCCCAGTCGCTATTGGGTCACCAAGCGCGGCATGGTCGTCATGGCCTCCGAAGCCGGCGTGCTCGATATTCCGCCCGGCGAAATCGAATCGAAAGGCCGCCTGCGTCCGGGGCGGATGTTTTTGGTCGATACGTCGCAAGGCCGGATCATCGGCGACAGCGAGATCAAGAGCGGCTTCGCCTCGCGGCGTCCGTATCGCCAGTGGCTGAACGAGAACCAAGTCACGCTGGCCGACCTCCCTCTCCCTCTGGGAGAGGGCCGGGGTGAGGGCGGCTCGGTCAACGGCGACAGCCGGCACAAGTCGAACGGCCGCGCCGACGATTCGCTGCGCCGCTTGCAGCGGGCGTTCGGCTACACGCTCGAAGATCTGCGGATCATCATGGCGCCGATGGCCACCGACGGCTACGAACCGGTCGGTTCGATGGGCAACGATGCGCCGCTGGCCGTGCTCTCCGACCGGCCGCAACTGCTCTACAACTATTTCAAGCAGTTGTTCGCGCAAGTCACCAATCCGCCGCTCGACGCCATTCGGGAGGAAATCGTCACTTCGCTGATCACCACGATCGGTTCGGAAGGCAACCTGCTCGAAGAAACGCCCGAGCAGTGCCGGCTGCTGAGGTTGGAACAGCCGATTCTGACCAACGCCGAGCTGGCCAAGATCAAGGCCCTCGACCGGCCGGGGCTGAAGAGCCGCACGTTGTCGATCCTCTTCCCGCGCGCCGAAGGGCCGGCCGGCATGCAGCGCCGCATGCAGGCGCTGCGCGAAGAGGCTTCGCGGGCGATGGCCGAAGGCGTGACGCTGTTGATTCTCTCCGATCGCGGCGTGAACGCCGAGTCAGCGCCGATTCCGGCCTTGCTGGCCGCGAGCGGCGTGCATCACCATCTGATTCGCGAAGAGACCCGCACTCGTTGCGGTTTGATCGTCGAGACGGCCGACGCCCGCGAAGTGCAGCACTTCGCCTTGCTGACCGGCTACGGCGCCGGCGCGGTGAACCCCTACCTGGCCTTCGACACGCTCGGCCAGATGCAGGCCGAAGGATATCTGCCGGCCGACGTTCCGCTGGAAAAGCTGCAGAAGAACTACGTCAAGGCCGTCGGCAAGGGCCTGCTCAAGGTGATGTCGAAGATGGGCATCTCGACGCAACAGAGCTATCGCGGCGCCCAAATCTTCGAGGCGATCGGGCTGAACAGCGAATTCATCGACGAGTATTTCACCTGGACCGCCAGCCGCATCGAAGGCGTCGGCATCGAAACGATCGCCGAAGAATCGCTGCGCTGGCACGAGTCGGCCTATCCGCGCGCCGACGTGCCGCGGAATCTCGGTCTCGACGTGGGCGGCCAGTATCAATGGCGCCGCAAGGGCGAAGCCCACATGTTCAACCCCGAGGTGGTGGCCAAGTTGCAGCACGCGACGCGGATCAACAGCGTCGCCGACTTCAAAAAGTATTGCGAGTTGATCGATAAGCAAGAGCGACAACTGCTCACGCTCCGCGGCCTGTTGGAATTCAAGCCGGGCCGCCCGATTCCGCTGGGCGAGGTCGAAGAGGCCAAGCACATCGTCAAGCGGTTCGCCACGGGCGCCATGTCGTATGGCTCGATCTCCAAGGAAGCCCACGAAACGCTGGCCATCGCCATGAACCGCATCGGCGGCAAAAGCAACACGGGCGAAGGGGGGGAAGACCCGGCCCGTTACACGGCCGATCCCAACGGCGATCGCCGGTCGAGCGCCATCAAGCAGGTGGCCAGCGGCCGCTTCGGCGTGACCAGCGAGTACCTGGTCAGCGCCGAGGAATTGCAGATCAAGATGGCCCAAGGGGCCAAGCCAGGCGAAGGGGGCCAGTTGCCTGGCCACAAGGTCGACAAGGAGATCGCCCGCATCCGGCACAGCACGCCGGGCGTGGGCTTGATTTCGCCGCCCCCGCACCACGACATTTACTCGATCGAAGATCTGGCCCAATTGATCCACGACTTGAAGAACGCCAACCGGCAGGCGCGCGTCAGCGTCAAGCTGGTGGCCGAAGTCGGCGTCGGCACGGTCGCGGCCGGCGTGTCGAAGGGCAAAAGCGACGTGGTGCTGATCAGCGGCCACGACGGCGGCACCGGCGCCAGCCCCTTCACGTCGATCAAGCACGCCGGCATTCCCTGGGAATTGGGCCTGGCCGAAACGCACCAGGTGCTGGTCAAAAACAACCTCCGCAGCCGGATCGTCGTGCAGACCGACGGCCAGTTGCGCACGCCGCGCGACATCGCCATCGCCGCCATGCTCGGCGCCGAAGAGTGGGGCATCGCCACCGCGGCGCTCGTCACGCTGGGCTGCATCATGATGCGCAAGTGCCATCTGAACACCTGCCCGGTGGGCGTGGCCACGCAAGACCTCGAATTGCGCAAGAAATTCGCCGGCAAGCCGGAATACGCGGTCAACTTCTTCTTCCTGATCGCCGAGGGACTTCGCGAGATCATGGCCTCGCTCGGCTTCCGCACCGTCGACGAAATGGTCGGCCGCGTCGATCTGCTCGACACGCGCAAAGCGATCGGACATTGGAAGGCCCGCGGGCTCGATTTCTCGGCGCTCTTGAAAAAGCCCGAAGCCAGGCCGGGAGTCAAAACGTACTGCTGCGAGGCGCAGGACCACGGCATCCAGAACTCGCTCGATGTGACGACCCTGTTGAGGGCCTGCGAGCCGGCGATCGAACGCCGCGAGCCGGTCAAGCTCGATTTGCCGATCCGCAACGTCAACCGCACCGTGGGCACGATCCTGTCGAGCGAGATCACGCGGCGCCACGGCCGCGACGGTCTGCCGGAAGACACGATCCAGCTCAACTTCCGCGGCACGGCCGGCCAGAGCCTGCTGGCGTTCGGCGTGCCCGGCGTCACGGTGCGCGTGGAAGGCGACGTGAACGATTACTGCGGCAAGGGCCTTTCGGGCGGCAAAGTGATCGTCTATCCGCCGCGCGAGAGCAGCTTCAAGCCGGAGGAGAACATCATCGCCGGCAACGTAGTGCTCTACGGCGCCACCAGCGGCGAAGTCTATCTGCGCGGCATCGCCGGCGAGCGGTTCTGCGTGCGCAATAGCGGCGCCAAGGCCGTCGTCGAAGGCGTGGGCGACCACGGCTGCGAGTACATGACCGGCGGCGAGGCCGTGATTCTCGGCGAGACGGGCCGCAATTTCGCGGCCGGCATGAGCGGCGGCGTGGCCTACGTGCTCGACGAGCATGGCCGCTTTGCGACGCTGGTGAATATGGAAATGGTCGACCTGGAAGACCTCAGCAATGCCGACGACCAGCGGGCGGTGCTCGAACTGGTGCGCAAGCACGTCGAATACACCGGCAGCACGCGCGGCCGCCACGTGCTGGATCACTGGCCGCAGATCATTTCCAAATTCGTGAAGGTCATGCCGCGCGACTACAAGCGCGCCTTGGCCGAGTTGAAAAAAGCCAACGAGGAAGCAGCCAGCCGAGGAGTGCCGGTGGGAGAATTGCAAGAGGTGGCGAATGGGTGACGTCCGCGGATTCATGCAATTCGGCCGCAAGCACCACGACAACGAGCCAATCGCCGACCGGCTGAAGCACTACAACGAGTTCATGAAGATTCTGCCCGTCGCCGAATTGCAGGAGCAGGGCGCGCGGTGCATGGATTGCGGGGTGCCGTTCTGCCACACGGGTTGCCCGTTGGGAAACATCATTCCCGACTTCAACGACCTCGCCTATCGCGGCCAGTGGCGCGACGCGCTCGACCGGCTGCATGCCACCAACAATTTTCCGGAGTTCACCGGCCGCGTCTGCCCGGCTCCGTGCGAGGCGGCCTGCGTGCTGGGGATCAACGAAGACCCGGTGGCGATCAAGGAAATCGAAATGTCGATCGCCGACCGCGGCTTCGACGAGGGCTGGATCGAAGCCGAACCGCCCGCGGTGCGCACCGGCAAGCGCGTGGCGGTCGTCGGCAGCGGGCCGGCCGGCCTGGCCGCCGCGCAGCAGCTCAACCGCGCCGGCCACCTGGTGACAGTCTTCGAACGCAGCGATCGGCCGGGCGGCTTGCTGATGTACGGCATTCCCGACTTCAAGCTGGAAAAATCGCGAGTTTGGCGGCGGATCAAGCAGATCGAGGCCGAAGGGGTCGAGTTCCGCTGCAATGCCAACGTCGGCGTCAACGTGCAGGTGGCCGAGCTGCGCGAGCAGTACGACGCAATCCTGCTGGCCGGCGGGTCCACGCAAGCCCGCGATCTGCCGATTCCCGGCCGCGATCTGAAGGGCGTGCATTTTGCGATGGAGTTCCTGCCGCAGCAGAACAAGCGGAACCAGGGGGATACGATCCCCGGCGACGTCTCGCTCGCGGCGACCGGCAAGCACGTGATCGTGATCGGCGGCGGCGACACGGGCAGCGACTGCACGGGCACGTCGAACCGGCAACAGGCGGCCAGCGTGACGCAGTTCGAGCTGCTGCCGACCCCGCCCGACTTGGGCCATTTCCCGCGGCGCGATCAGCGGCCAGACCACACGCCGTGGCCCTATTGGACGATGATGCTTCGCACCAGTTCGTCGCACGAAGAAGGCTGCGACCGGCACTGGAGCGTTCTGACCAAGGAATTCCGCGGCGACGACGAAGGCAACGTGCAGAGCCTGGTGACCGTGACCATCGAGTGGTACAAGGACGACAGCGGCCGGCAGAGTTTCCGCGAAGTGGAAGGGACGACGCGCGAATGGCCTTGCCAACTGGCGCTCTTGGCGATGGGCTTTTTGGGGCCGGAGAAGCGCGGCGCCATCGAAGAGTTGGGCCTGGAACTCGACCCGCGCGGCAACGTCAAGTGCAATGCCGAGTATATGTCCAGTGTCGAGGGGGTCTTCGCCGCCGGCGACCTGCGGCGCGGTCAATCGTTAGTGGTCTGGGCCATCCACGAAGGCCGCGAGGCCGCCCGTAGCGTCGACAAGTATTTGATGGGCGTCACGCATCTGCCCAGCGCCGGCGCCGGCGATTTCGCCTGGCGATAAACGCGTAGAGCAAGCGTCCTCGCTTGCTTTCGCGGCGCCTGAAAATCGTCAAGCTACCCAACGCTTGCCCACGGTACACAAGCGAGGACGCTTGTGCTACGGCCGCTTCGATCCGAGCACGGTGACCGCGATTGCAATCCCGATGTACATCACGATGCCGACAGGCAGAGCGGCAATTAGGACGAAGCTGCGCATTTGCACGTCTGCGGCGCCGATAGCTGCCGACACGCTCGCGGCGCCGACAAGCGCGCCGAATGGGGTCCACTTGTCCTCAAAATGGATCGGGATGCGGCGGTGACGGCACATCCACCAGCAACCGGCAGTGACGGCGCCTAAAAAACCGCCGAGCAAGAGGCTTTCCGCGAGCTGCGCGGACTGAGTCTTCCTGACCGCAGCGCACCACAGGCAAAACAAGCCGGTCGCCAGCAGCGCGGTCCGCAGACTGAATTGAAAGCGGCGGTTCCGTAGCGAAGGGCTCGGCTGCATCGCGGCAAGCGGGCGATTTTTAGATTGAGACTCAGCGCCTTTCCGCGTTGCCTGCCGCCTACTTCTTCGCCGGGCCGAATTGCGTGAGCAGCTTCTTGGCTTCCTCGGCAGCCTTGGTGTTGGGATATTCGGCCACGATTTTTTCAAGCTTCTCGACGCCTGCGTCGCGAGAGATCGGGTTTTTGAGCATCGACTTGGCCAGCGTCAGGCTGCGCCCCGCCGCCTTCTCGGGATCGTCGGCCTTGGGCGCCGGCTTGTCGTCGTCATCGTCGTCCGGCTCCTCATCGGCCTTGTCGCCCGAAGTCTTGCCGTCCGACGCCTTGGGCTTGGCCGAATCGCCGGCGATGCTGGGGAAATTCAGTCCGTACTGCACGTTGAACTTCAATCGCAACACGTCGTAGGCCTGGGCCATGGTGCCGCCTCGGCCGCCGTAAGACTTCTTCATGATTTTCTCGGTGTCGAAGATCGTCACGCGACCCCGCACTTCGGCGGAGAGCGCCATGTTGCGCAAGTCTTCGGCGATGCTTTCCATCGTCATGGCGTCGGCCGTGACCACCAGAATCAACTCCGGATCGACTTGCTTGACGTCCAAGTCTTTGAGCTGGGCGGCGCTCTCGGGCAGGATTTCGGCCCACTTTCGATAGAAGGCGGCCATCTTAGTGTTGTAGCTGCGGCTCTTTTTGGCGGTGACGGGCAGCGGCACGCGGCCGATCTTCTTGAGCCGGTCGAACATCTTTCGATTGATTTCGCCGAGCTTCAGCCAGTAGTCCAACGTGCGCTGGCCGTCGCCGCCCGCCAACTCTCCTTGGCTTTGCTTGCGCGGCTCGGGCAGTTCGGCCAGCGGGCGCGGGCCGCTTTGGGCCGACTGCATGACCTTGCGCACATGGTCGGCGGAGATGGCGAAGTTCAGGTTCTGGCCGTCGGTGCGGTTCCACGTATTCAGCCCGACCGCCTCGCCCTTGAGATTGACCAGCGGGCCGCCGCTGTTGCCGCCGGAGATCGGCGCCGTGGTCTGAATCCAGACCGCGTCGAGATCGTAGCCCAGAACTTTGGTGTAAATGTCCACCTTCGTGCCTTGCTTGAACAAATCGCGGAGCTCGGTGCCGTGACGCACGGAACTGACGATCCCATCGCTGACCGAACCGCCGAACCCCTTGGGCGCGCCGAAAGCCAGCACCGATTCGCCCTTTTCGGGCGGCGCGGCGGCCAGTGGCAGGGGGCTCACGATGCGGCTGCCGGGATCGATCTTCAAGATCGCCAGATCCTTGCCCGGCGCGATGACCAAGAAGCCCAGCACCGGAAACGTGGCTTTGTCCGTCAAGAACGTCACGGTGGCGGTCTTGGCGCCTTCGATGACGTGATAATTCGTGGCGATCGTCCCGCGGTCGTCCAGCGCAAATCCGCTGCCTAGTCCAACGCCCGGCACCTCGATCACGACGACCGAAGGCTCGACCGCTTGCACCACGTCTCGCGTCGTTCCGGGAGCTGTCGACTTCGGCGGCGGCAGCGCGCTCGCTTCACTGACAAACGGCGACCTGCTTGCCGATGGGGTTGGGGCGCTGGTCGCCAAAGACGCCCCGCCGCCAGGCATCGGGACCGTCGACGTGGCAGGAGACGTAAACGGTGCCGTGGACGCGCCGTTTGATATGACGGCATTGTTCGTCGAATTTACCGGGGCAGGCGAAACGCCAAAGGCCGATGAAGAACTGCTAGAAGGGGAACTGCCGGACTGGGTCGGCGCCGGATTCAACGGGCTGCCGGGCATCGGCGCCAGCGGGCTTTGCGACCGCATCGAGGCCGACTCGCCAGGCGCCGGGCTTGTCGTTTGCGCAGCGCCGGCGGATGGCGACGAACTTGAGGCAGGCTCGTCAACCGCAGCCGCTGCCGGAACCGCGGCGACCTCTGGCCGAGAGCGAAGCATCCGGTAGCCCAAAAACAACACGATCGGCACGCACGCCGTAACCGTGACGACAACCCCCGCAATGATCCATCGTTGGTTGTCTCCACCCGCGGCCGGGACATGGGTTTGCCGCCCCGGCAGGCTGCCTGCTGCCCCGCCATAACCGCCTAGGTTCGGGGTTCGCGGCCGCGGGGCCGATTGTCTTGGCGCGGATTGTCTTGGCGCGGATTGTTGCGGGGCCGACCGCCGCGGGGCCGACTGTCGCGGCGAGGATGGTCGTTGCGACGACTGACGCAACGAGGACGGCAAGGGAGTGGCGCTAGGCTGCGGGGCGATCGGTCCCGGCACGCTGAATTCGCCCTCGCAGTAAGGGCATTGAGCGACTTGCCCCGCGAGGCTGGTCGAGACGGCCACCGTTTGGCTGCAATGCGGACACGCGAGATGTTGGTCCATGGTCCCCGGCCCTCTTTGAGGCATTAGCCGATGAATTCGACGCCGAAACAGCGAACCGAGGAGGCCCAGCCAGAACGGCCGCGGAATCATCGTATCACTGCCCCCGGAGGGCTGCAATGATTTTGCGCCGCCCAAGCCGTTGCCCAAACCACCACCCTACGCGCCGCTGGCTGGCGCCCGCAATGAGCCGGGCGGACGCAAGGCGCCGGCCGCACCTATTTTAGCGATCGCCCCGACTGTGCGGCGCGGGGGAAGATTAATCATTCGGCACTCTGGGCAAGACGAAAACAGGGTCAGGCGCATACCTGTTCGGCTGCGATTGAAAAGGGCGCGTTTTCGCTTCGTTACTCTAGTTTCGGGCCATTGCCATGCAACATCTTGTCACGCCGCACTCCGCGTCCATTCTGTTGATCGACGACGAGCCCGACATGCTCGACGAGGTTTCGTCGGCATTGGCGCAGACGGGCTATATCTGCCGCTGCTGCCAAGAGCCCAAGGCCGCCGCAATGATGGCCCGCCAGTTCTTACCCGACCTGGTGATCTCCGACATCAACCTGGGGGCGGCCAGCGGCCTGGAGATCTGCGCGGAGCTTAAGCAGATCGAGGGCCTGGCCAATGTGCCGGTGATTTTCTTGTCGGGCGCCCAAATTCCGGACGTCGTCAAGCGGGCGCATGCCGCTGGCGGCGCCTACTATCTGCGCAAGCCGTTCGACCCCGAGGTGCTGATCGAGTTGGTCGAGAAGGCCCTCTGGATGCCGCACCTGGTGCATTACGCCAAGCCGATGAGCGTCGTTTGACCGCGGTTTGACAGAAATCGGCCGGACGGGCGATAATTGCGCTCGGCGGGGCGTGCTTTACGAGGAGGCCGTCATGCAAACGCTCACTCCCGATCAACTTACGCAAAAGAAATGCCTGCCTTGCGAGGGGGGCGTCCCCGCTTACAGCCTGGAGGAAGCCAAGGCGCAACTCGCCAAGCTCGACGGTTGGCGTCTCACCCACGAAGGTCAGCGGATTCGCCGCGATTGGACTGTGAAGAACTTCAGGGCCGGCCTCGACTTCTTCAATCGCGTGGCCCAATTGGCCGAGGATGAAAATCATCATCCCGACTTGCACCTGGAAGGCTATCGCAAGCTGTCCATCGAAATCTGGACGCACGCTATTGGCGGGCTTTCCGAGAACGATTTCATCCTGGCGGCCAAAATCGACCGGCTGCCGATCCAGTTGAAATCATAAAGCGGCTACCACCAACTCTTGCTGGGGTTCCAGGGCCAGTAGCCGCGGCGCGGGCCGCCGCCGAAGTGCATCTCGACGTTGGCGGTGATCGCGACGTTGTGCATCAGATTCATTCCGTTGGCGGCGCCGTAAGTGACATTGTCGCGGACGTCGAAGCGAAACGCGACGCGATTCCCGAAGCGGTACTTCAGCCCGCCGCCCCAAGGCATGTTGAACAGCGTCGAATGCACCCGCTGATCGAGATCGTTGACGAAATTGATGTCGTTCAGGCCCCCGCCGATCAACAGGTAGGGACGCAGCCGAGTGTCGCCCCAGGGATACCAGAGCCAATCGACGTCCCACAGAAACAGCTTTTCGTCGCCCATTTTGGTCGGCAGCCGCGGGTAGCTATTGCCGACCTTTGAAAAGCCGAAGTTCGACTCCATGCCAAAATGCTTGGCGATGTCCCAGCCGAGCCGAAAGCCGATGTAAAATCCCGATCCGGCTTCGACGCGGCGCCGCAAAGGATCGTCGACCAGCAAGGTTCCGATGAAGCCGTCGTAATGAAAGGGCCGAAACATCCAGCTTTCGCGCATCATCGGCGTTTTGAAGGCGGGCGGGTAGGCGGGGGGCGCCGCCGCGGTCAGCGGGTCGGCGGCCAGGGGCGACGACAACATGCCCGGCGGCAGGCCGTCGGGCGCGAGTTCGCCTTCTGACAGCGGCGCGACGCCGCTTTTCGCCCAAACTGGGGAGTCGCCCTGCCAGCGCGGGCCGGCGGGCTTGGGAAGGATCTCTTCCTCGGGCGGCGTCATTTGCTCTTCGACCGCCGAGGCGTATTGCAGCGCGGGCGAGTCCTCGATCGGCGGCGGCAACGAATACTCGCTGGCCTCCAAGGTGGCCGCGGGCGCCGGATCGCGCAGCGGATTGTCGCTGGCGCGGCGCGACGACGGCGGCGTCACGGCATGCGACTGGGCGGCCGCCGCGCGCGGCGCAGCCCCCAGCGCAAGCGCGACCAACCACGTCGCCAGTGGCCATCGATTTGCCATTCGCCGACTCGCCAACCGCCCCCCGCTTCGGAAGAGGGTGGGGATTATGCCCCTCGACCCCGGCGGTGTCAATGCGACTCGATTCGGCCCAAGCTGCTAGGGCGCAAGGGAAAAGTCGCTGAAAAGCCGCTTCCAGGCGATTCGCCGCCCTTGAGCGGCCGCTCGGGGGGCGGTATATTGCGAGGTTCACGAAGCCTTGCCGGGCGCGCCCGGACGGATGGGAGAATTCATGCCATGACGATGGACAGAAGTTTGCGGATTTCGGCCGGTTTGGCACGCTCGCGGAGCGTGCTCTCGCGCGCCGAGCGGATCACCCGGCTGCAGGGCGCCGATAAGTGGGTCGAAGGCCAAAGCCCGCTCGGGCTGCCCAAGGTGCGCGTCTACAAGCTGTCGATGAAGAAAAAGAAGAAGGCCAAGGCGGAAGAAGAGGGTGAAGGCGCCGCAGCCGCCCCGGCCAAGGGTGCAGCGCCGGCCAAAGGCGCCGCAGCCAAGCCCGCCCCTGGCAAGAAATAAGCCGTTCGCACAGCGCAAAGGCCGCCATGCGGTTCCACTTGGAATACGGCCGGACCGGCCTGGAGATCGAGTTGCCCGGCGATCGCGTGGTGCGCTCGCTGGCCTACAAAGACGCGCCGCCGCTTCCCGACCCCGCCGCCGTCCTGGCCCAGCGGCTCGCTCAGCCGACTGGTACGCGTCCGCTGGCCGAGCTGGCCCGCGGCCGACAAACGGCCTGCATCCTAATTTGCGATATTACCCGGCCGGTCCCCAACGAGTTGATCCTGACGCCGCTCTTGGCGGCGCTCGAAGCGGCCGGCATCGCGCGACAGGCGATCACGATTCTCGTCGCCACCGGCCTGCATCGCCCTAACGAGGGCGAAGAGCTCGTGGAACTCGTCGGCCGGCGGATCTACGAGAACTACCGGATCGAAAATCATCACGGCAAAGTGCTGGACGAGCATGTCTATCTGGGCGATAGCCCGCGCGGCGTGCCGATCTGGCTCGACCGCCGTTATGTCGAGGCCGACCTGAAGATTGCGGTCGGCCTGATCGAGCCGCACCTGATGGCCGGTTTCTCCGGCGGCCGCAAGCTGATTTGCCCGGGCATCGCCGCCTTGGAAACCGTGAAGGTCTGGCACGGGCCCGACTTCCTGGAGCATCCCAAGGCCGATTGCGGCATTTTGGAGGGCAATCCGGTCCACGAGGAAAACACCTGGATCGGCCGCCGCGCGGGCTGCGATTTCATCGTCAACGTCGTGATCGACGCCCAGCGCCGCCCGCTCTGCTTCGTCGCGGGCGACATGGTCGAGGCCTTCGAGGAGGGGGTCGCGTTCGTGCGCCGCGTCGTGACCGACACGGTCCCCGAGCCGGTCGACGTGGTGGTCACCTGCTCGGCCGGCTACCCGCTCGATACGACATTCTACCAGTCGGTGAAAGGCATGACCGGCGCGCTGCCGATCGTGAAGCAAGGCGGCACGATCATTCTGGCGGCCAGCCTGAGCGAAGGCATCGGCAGCCCGGAGTTCGAGCAGTTGTTCGCCGAACATCCCAGTCTCGATGTGTTCGTCGAACGCATTCTGGGCAAGACGTATTTCAAGATGGACCAGTGGCAGCTCGAAGAGCTGGCCAAAGTGCGCCGCAAAGCGAAGGTCAAAATGGTCAGCGACGGCCTGCCTGCCGCCACGCTCGACCGGCTGTTCGTCGAGAGTGCGCCGAGCGTCGAGGCCGCGGTGGCCGAGTCGTTGGCCGAATATGGCGAACGGGCGACGCTGGCCGTCATTCCCAAGGGGCCTTACGTGCTGGCCCAAGTCGGCTGACAGGCCGCATTGTTGACGGGCCGAATTGTTGACACGTCCGGGCGCCGGCAGAACAATACGGAGAGCCGCATTTGCTATTGCCCGGCTTCCGGCGCGCCCTTGTCGCATTTCCACGGGCGGCTAGGCGGCGCGGCGGGCGGCGGACAGGAAGGTGGCCATGCGTCTGGGTTCGAATCGTTCGGCGGCCTGGATCTTCTTCGGCTTGGCCAGTTGGGCCGGCGGCGGCCTGATCGCGCCGGCGCTTGCGGCCAAAGCGCCCGCCAAGTCGTCGGCGGCGTCCAAGAAAGGCGGCGCGCCGGTTGCCAAGCCTCTTCCCGACTCCGAAACGGCTTCCGCCGAGGCGCCCGCCGAGCCGAAAACGAAGCCCAAGCCGGTCGCCAAAGAAGCCGATAAAGATCAGCTTCCGCGCAATCTACAGCGCACCATCTTGCAGCGGATCAAGGGCAAAAAGCCTGAGGGGCGGGTCGAAGCCGTGCAGGAGTTGGCCGAGTATCCGACGGTCGATGCGGCCAAGCTATTGGTGCAGCACGGACTGACTAGCAAATTCGAGGAGGTCCGCCGTGCCTCCTACGAAACGTTGCAAGGCTTCAAGAACAATCAGGAAGTCTGCGATTTCCTGATGGAATCGATCAAAAAAGACGTCAACAAGGGGACGGCACGCGAAACCACCTGCGCCTTGCTAGGGGTGGTGTTGGCGTCCGACCTGGAGCCGATCGAAAGCCAAACCAACGAAGTGCTCGAAAAGGCCGCCAAACAGCCCAAGGGCGGGCTGTTGATGTTGGTCACGCTCGTCGACGAACTGGGGCGCCAGGGCGACGAGACCAGCCTGGCGACGCTGCTCAAGCTCTCGAAGCTGCCGCTGTTCGAAAGCGAGTTCGCCCTGCGGCGCTCGATCGTGCAAGCGCTGACGAACGTCCCGGAGCCCGCGGCGGTCGACGCGTTGATTGAAATCCTTGGCAACCTGAAGGGCGAAGTTCGCGGCGACATCGCCCGCTACCTGACGTCGATCAGCGGCGAAGAGTTCGAACTGGACGCCAATGCCTGGGCCGAGTGGTGGAAGGCGAACCGGGAGGACTTCGATTTTCCGCCCCGCGGACAGCGCGCCGCGCTGGCCCGGCTGAAGCCCAAGGGAACCTCGCTCTACTACGGCATGCCGATCTATGCCCAGCGGCTGGTGTTCGTGATCGATACGTCGGGGAGCATGCGCGGGCGGCGCATCGAAGCGGCCAAACGAGAATTGGTCAACGCCATCAACGCCTTGCCCGAAGGGGTGTATTTCAACGTCCTGCCGTTCAACGTTCGCGTCGGAAGCTGGCAGCGCAAGCTGGTCGTGGCATCGCCGGAGAACAAGCAAAAAGCGGCGGGGTTCGTGCTGCAGCAGGATCTCGGCCCGGCCACGGCCTCGTACGACGCTTTGGAAGCCGCCCTCGAATTCGACGCCGAATCGATTTACTTCCTGACCGACGGCGCCCCGCACGGCGGCAAGGTGAATCAGCCGGCCGAAATCGTGGACGTGTTGACCCGTTTGAACCACACGCGCCGTGTGACGATCAACTCGATCGGCATCGACGTCGGCCCGGCCGGCAATTTGTTCGACACGTTTTTGAAGACGCTCGCCGAGCAGAACTATGGCGAATATCGCCGCGTTGATGAGTGAGACGACTTAGCGGAGCCGAGATGATGAATCCGCCTCGCTTCCGGACAGGATCTGCAATCGCCGGCCTCGCGATCTTGTCGTTTTCCTGCGATCTTGCCCTGGGCGCCGAGCCAGCGAAGCTGCAATCGACGCTCAAAGGCCACACGGACCAAGTTCGGTCCGTCGCCTTTAGTCCGGATGGCGCCTTGCTGGCATCGGGCGGGTGGGACAAGACCGTCCGTGTCTGGGATGTGGCGACGGGCAAACAGATCAGGACGATTGATCCTCCGTCTAGCTCCGAAAAGGAGTTCGTCGAATGTGTCGCCTTCAGCTCCGATGACCTCATCATCCGAGGATCCCGCAACCACCAACTGCTGGCTAGCGAAGTAGCGCCGTCCAAAAAGGCGATTTTCAAGCAACATTTCGTGCAGATGCTGGCTCCGACCCAAACGGTCAATAGCGTTGCTATCAGTCCAACTGGCAAACGGATCGCGGCGGGCGGAGACGGGCCGGAGATTCTTTTAGCGAACGTCTTTGGCGGGAGATATATCACGCTCCTGGGGCGAGATCGCGAGGTGCTTTCGGTCGTCTTTAGCCCGAATGGCGATCGATTGGCTTCCGCCGGGTACGAAGGCATTCAGCTCTGGGACGTGCATTCGGCGACGAGCATCGGGAATTTCGACAAAAAGACCGAACCCATTCATGCCGTAGCTTTCAGCCCGGACGGCGAGCTATTGGCGTCGGCGGGCCGTGACAAGACCGTGCGGTTGTGGCGAGTTTCCACCGGCGAGAACATTGCGACGCTCAAAGGACATTCGGCCGCGGTGTTCTGCGTTGTTTTCTTTCCGGACGGCACATCGATCGCGTCGAGCAGCGCGGACAACACGATCAAGCTCTGGGATTTAAGTGCGAACAAAAGCACTGCGACCTTGACCGGCCACGAAGGGCCGGTGTTTTCCATCGCCCTGACGTCTGACGGCAAAACGCTGGCCTCTGGCAGCGCCGACCAGACGGTCAAGTTGTGGGAGCTGAGCGACCGACCGCCGGTCGCCGATCCCGGCGGGCCTTGAGCCGCCGGCATTCATTCGCCTGAAATCATTGGGTCTTCCGTGGAATCCGTGGGCCGTGTTTTGAGGAAGAGAAAGCGCAACCGTGCGTTTTCTGAGGAATTGCCGGGCTATGCCTGCAAAAGCGCACTGTAACCCCGTCTCATCGCTTGAATTCACCCGCAGACTCCGCGGAGGAGCCGGAAGGGAACCCGCAAGCATCGCGGGGCGTCAGAAAGATCAGAAACTTGCCGCAAGTATGCCGCTCGACGTCGGGAAGATCCGAAAACGTCACCGTCCTTGGAGGAAAGGCGTCATGCTACACCGTTGTCTACTCTGCGGAATGGCGTTCGGTTTCGGCTTGCTGGCCGTCTTTGCGCCCCTAGCCAGGGTCGAGAGCGCCGAGCGCGAACCGGACCCCAAGCCGGCAGCGTCCGAGGCGCCCCCGAAATCGAAACCAGCCGCTTCGCCGGAGATCCAGCCGCCGGGGCGGGAAGCCCGCTGTACCGACGGCAGTCTGATGAAATTGTCGCTGCTCGACGAACAGGTGCGGCTGAAGACCAAATATGGCGAGTTGCTGATCCCGGCCGGAGACATCCAGCGCATCGAGTTCGCGACGCGCATCCCGGAAGAGGTCGCCCAGCGCATCGAAGCGGCGATCGCACGGCTGGGCGCCGCCGAGTTCGACGTCCGCGACGCGGCCAGCGCCGAATTGTTCTCTCACCAAGAGCGGGCCTACCCCGCGTTGGTCCGCGCCCAGGACGACAAGGACGCGGAGGTCGCCTACCGCATCGAGCAGTTGCTCGACAAGCTGCGAGAGACGATTTCGGCGGAGCGATTGGAAATCCGCGATCGCGACGTGGTCATCACGGAGGATTCGACGATCGCCGGCATGCTGGAGGGCGAAACGCTGCGCGTCCGCACGGCGCAGTTCGGGGAGCAGCGATTGAAACTCAGCGACCTGGCCAGCATCGGCTCTCCGGGCGCCTCGGCCCCGGAGGCCAAAGACGCCTTGCCCGATCCGGGCAGCCTCTCGCAATTCCAGGGTCAAGCCGGAAAGACGCTTTCATTCCGCGTCAACGCCGCCGCCGGGCAGCAATTCAGTTCGGTTTGGGGGACCGACGTCTACACGCTTGATTCCAGCCTGGCGCTGGCGGCGGTCCACGCAGGGGTGTTGAAGCCCGGCCAGGGGGGCGTCGTGCGAGTCGCAATCCTGGGACCGCAGCCCGCATTCACCGGCTCGCCACGGAACGGCGTCAACACATCGTCATGGGGGCAGTTCCCCGGCGCGTTTCAATTCAAGCGTTGATTCGGGAGCGCCTTCCGCGGCATTCCGAGAAATCATTTATCAAATCTGCACAAGTAGTCCGCGGCGCTGGCTTGAACGCCGGCCGCAATGCCCCCCGTGCCACGCCGATTTCAGTTCAGCTTGCGAGAATAACTCATGGACTTCGATGGCGACGTTGTCGCATTCTCAGTGCCGGTCCTTCTGGCAGCCGCTACGATATTAGTTGTTGTCTTCTGGATGAAGGTTGCTTGGCGTTGGCGAGCCATGCGGGCACACGAGCGGATGGCCGATGCCTTGCGCTCACTCGCCGACAGCCAGCAACAGCGAGACAATCCGTGACTATGCCCCGCCCCCAATTCAGCATCCGAACCCTGCTCTGGCTGACGCTGGTCGCGGCGGCGTTCCTTGCCGGAATGCAGGCCGAGTGGGAGATTCTAAGGCGGCATGGGGTCTATCACGTAGTTGGGAACGAATGGGAGCCAATGCAACGAATCCTCGTCCCGCTTGATTACCGGTCCCCGGAAGAATAGCCCGCGCTCAGAATGACAGTTTTCAGCCATTACCGACGCCTCCCCTCCTTGACGGCCGCCAACGGCCGATTCTACGATGGCGGGTTCGCTAGGGTTCCTTTCGCTTGAGCGGAAAGAAACACCAGGCTTTCGTTAGAGAACAGGGCGCGAGGGCTTGCCCTCACCCTAACCCTCTCCCGAAGGGAGAGGGAACTATTTATGGAAAAAACCAAGGTCGGCATCGTCGGACTGGGGACCGTCGGATCGGGCGTGGCTAAGCTGCTGCTCGATTTTGGCGATCGTACCG
>DATNEC010000142.1:0-14404 GCA_035606815.1 Pirellulales bacterium | reverse complement strand
GCAGAACAGCTCGAAATCGCGCGTTCGCGGATGGATGCGAAACAGGGCGCACGTAAAGTCGTATTCGCGCCCGCGATGTTGGACGCGGCTGCGGTTGAACACGCCATTCAGCCCGTACAGCCAACCATCGGGGCCCCAGGTGAGCGAGTTGGGCAACTCGTGCGTGTCGTCGCGGCCGAAGCCGGTCACGACGACCTCTTGCTTGTCGGCCCGGCCGTCGCCGTCGGTATCCTGCATGAACAAGATGTCGGGGGCGTTGGCCACCCACACGCCGCCGGCGCCGACGGCTATGCCCGAAGGGATGTTCAGCCCTTCGGCGAAGACCGTGACCTTGTCGATCTGGCCGTCTCGGTCGGTATCTTCCAGCACCTTGATTCGGTCGCGTCCAGGGCCTGGCTCGCGCCGCGGGTACTCGAAGCTTTCGGTGACCCAGATCCGCCCGCGCTCGTCGAAGGTCATGGCGACCGGGTTGACGATTTGCGGCTCGCTGGCCACCAGTTCGACCGTGAATCCCTGGGGCACGGTCATCTTGGCGAGCGCTTCGGCCGGCGACAAGGCAGGCCCCGGCGGCTTCGTTTGGCGATGCGGCAGCACTTCGTCGGCCGCTTGCGCCGCGGCGAGCGCCAGGCCGGAAATGCACGTCATCCATGCCAGGCGCAACCAGTGCTGTTTCACGGTGGGTCACCTGCCGAGATATTGCGGTATGCTTGGATCAATTTGCCGCCGGGTCGAGCTTTCGATTATGAAAGCCGGGCTCGCCAGCCGCAAGAGTTGCTCCCTGACGGCCCTGGCTGAGGTTATCATAAGCAGCCAGAATGCGACGCGCGACGAAGTCCTTCCAGCCAGCCGGAAAAAACTTTGCAATGAATTGTCTCCCTCCAAACGCCGCGTGGCGCCTCTGCTTGTTGGTCCTTTGCCTTGGCAGCCGGGGAAGCGTGATCCAAGCCGCCGACGCGCCCTGGAAAGCCGGCATTGCGAAGGCGGTCATCACGCCCAAAACGCCCGTTTGGCTGGCCGGCTACGGCTCGCGGCGCGCGCCGACCGGAAAGCTGCACGACTTGTGGATGAAGGCCCTGGCTCTCGAAGACGCCGCAGGGCGCCGCGTGGTGCTCATCACCAGCGACTTTCAGGGCGTCCCCAAAAAAATGAGCGACCCGGTGTTCGACGAGCTGCAACGGAAGTTCGGCTTGCAGCGCCCGCAGGTGATGATCACCTTCTCGCACAACCACTGTGGGCCGCGACTGGGAGACGACTTGGTCGATTACTACCCGGTCGAGGCCGAGCAGGTCGAGTTAGTCGATCAATACACCGAGTTGATGCAGGAGAAACTCGTGGCGATGGTCGGCGAGGCGCTGGCGAAGCTAGAGCCCGCGCACTTGCAGATCGGCGAGGGCCGGGCGACCTTCGCCGTGAATCGGCGCAACAACCCGGAGGCGGAGGTTCCCGCCCTATTGGCGGCGGGCGCGCCGCTCAAAGGCCCGGTCGATCATGCAGTCCCCGTGATGACCGTGACGCGGCCGGATGGCCATCTCGCGGCCGTGCTGTTCGGCTACGCCTGCCACCCGACGACGCTCAACTTCACCGCCTGGTGCGGCGACTATCCCGGTTTTGCACAGCTCGCATTGGAACGGGCCCATCCGGGCGCCGCGGCGATGTTCGTCAACACCTGCGGCGGCGACCAGAATCCGTTGCCGCGCCGTAGCGTGGAGCTATGCCAGCGTTACGGGCAGATGCTGGCCGACGCCGTCGAACGGGCGATCGAGCAGCCCTTGAAGCCGGTCGGATCGCGTTTGCGCACGGCGTTCGAGTATGCCGAGCTGCCCTATTCGAAGGTCGTCTCGCGCGACGATCTGCACGCGGCAATGCAAGACTCCAACGCAATTCGCGCCCGCTGGGCCGCCCGGTTGCTGCAAAAGCTCGACCGGGGAGAGGAATTTCCGGCGTCGTATCCGTACCCGGTGCATGCCTGGCGGCTGGGCGAAGAGATGTTGGCGATCGGCATGGGAGCGGAAACGGTCGTCGATTATGCGCTGCGCTTCAAGAAAGAGTTCGGCGACGAGTTCCGCGGCGGCGTCTGGGTTTGCGGCTACGCGGACGATATGATCGCCTACATCCCTTCGCGGCGCGTGTGGGAAGAAGGGGGCTATGAGGGGGGGTCGAATCTCTTCGAATACGGCCGGCCGGCGTTCCGCTGGGCGGGCGACATCGAAGACCGCATCGCCAACTCGGTGCATAGGCTGGTGAAGCAAGTCAAAGAATAAGCATCTGGATTAAAGAGCGTCGGGAATCGAATATGCGTTTAGGCGGCAAGTCGGGCTTGTGCTTGGCCATCGCGTGCGGCATTGGGATGGGTCTCCTCGGGACAGGCGTCTTGGGAGCTGACAAGCCGGCGGCGAGGCGAGCGCCTTGGACGACTTCGCGCCTCCAAGGATCGCCGCAAGCGCCGGCGCCCTATCGCATCGCGCCGGCGTTCCCCGATCTTCATTTTCAACGGCCGACCAGCATCGAAGAGATCCCCGGCGCCGGGCGGTTGCTGGTCACCGAAATGGGCGGGAAGGTGCTGAGCTTTCCCAAAGAGGCGGGCATGGGCCAGGCGGATCTGGTTGTCGATTTGCAGGCGCTATTGCCGAACGAGTTGACTGGGCGAAGCGTGTCGTTGTTCGATGCCGAACCGCATCCCGACTTTCCCGACAACCGCTACTTATTCGTTTGCTACGTGCATCCGGCGGGCGGCGGCCAGACGCGGGTCTCGCGGTTCACGCTCACGGCCGCTTCGCCGCCTCGGGCCGAGCCCGGCAGCGAGCAAGTCGTCATCACCTGGCCCTCCGGCGGCCATAATGGCGGCTGCCTGGAGTTCGGCAAAGATGGTTGTCTGTACATTTCCACCGGCGACAGCGCGGGGCCGAATCCGCCCGACGGCCGAACCACGGGCCAGGACGTTTCGGATCTGCTGGGCGCCGTGTTGCGAATTGACGTCGATCGTCCGGAGGGTGACCGTCCCTATGGCATTCCGGCCGACAATCCGTTCGTGGCATTGAAAGGCGCCCGCGGCGAGGTCTGGGCTTATGGACTGCGCAATCCGTGGAAGTTCGGCGTCGACCTGGAAGCCGGCGAGATCTTCGCGGCCGACAATGGCTGGGAATCGTGGGAGATGATCCACCGCATCGTGCGCGGCGGAAATTGCGGCTGGCCCGTGATGGAAGGCCGCGTGGCGCTGCGGAGCGAAGTCAAGCGGGGGCCGACGCCGATTGTGCCGCCGGTCAAGGACCATCCGCATACCGAGGCCAATTCGGTCATCGGCGGCCCGGTCTATCGCGGCGCGAAGCTGCCGGACTTGGCCGGCTCGTTCATCTATGGCGACTATATTACCGGCACGATCTGGGCCATCCGGGCGGACGAAGACAAGTCGTATTCTTGCACTACCCTGGTCGACACCGACCAACGGATCGTCGCCTTCACCGAAGGCGGCGAAGGCGAATTGTACGTGCTCGACTACGACCAGAGCGGGCAAATCTACGAACTGCTGCCGTCGGACGAGACCGATACCTCGGCCAGCTTTCCCCGCCGCCTCAGCGAGACAGGGTTGTTCAGTTCCCTCGACGCGATGACGCCGGCCGCGGGCGTCGTGCCGTACGCGGTGCAAGTCGAGCGCTGGATGGATGGCGCCAAGGCCGATCGCTGGGCGGCCATCCCAGGCGCCGGAACGATTCAACCCGCGAGCAAGGCGCAAGCGGCGTTCTATCCGGAAGGTACGGTCTTGGCAAAGCACCTATCGCTGCCGCAGGGCGAAGGCGCTCAAGCCGTTCGGTTGGAAACGCAGATCCTGCACTACGAGCGCGGAACCTGGCGGCCGTACAGCTATCTGTGGAACGAAGCAACTCGCGACGCTTATCTGGTCGACTCGATCGGCGCCGACCGTTCGCTGCGCGTCGCCGACCCGGCGGCTAAAGGCGGTCTTGCCGAACGAACGTGGCACGTCAATGCCGTGAACGAGTGCAAGTCGTGTCACAATGCCGAGTCGGGCTTCGTGCTCGGCTTCGTCCCGAATCAACTGGACCGTGCGACGACCACTGGCATCACGGGAATCGACGCGGGCGTCGCCGGCCAATTGGCGCGCTTGGCCGCGCAAGGCGTGTTCGACGAGCCGCCAGCCGTTTCGAGCGACGATCCGTCGCGGCTGGTCGATCCGCACGATCCGGAGCAAAAGCTCGACGACCGGGCGCGCTCGTACCTGCACGTCAACTGCGGCATGTGCCATCGGCCCGGCGGCAACGCCATCATCTCGTTCTACCTGCGCCGCGACTTGCTGTTCGACAAGCTCAACACTAACAAAGGGACGGGCATCGGCACATTCGGCATGCAAGACGCGAAGATCATCGCACCGGGCGATCCGTATCGCAGCCTTCTGATGTATCGCATGTCGAAGCTGGGCTATGCCCGCATGCCGTACATCGGCTCGCGAGTCGTCGATAGCGCGGGCGTGGCTTTGATCGACGCGTGGATCCGGTCGCTGCCGAGCGCGGCAAGCGGCCCAAGCTCTGGCCCCGTCGCCGCCGACTCGGTCGAAGCGAAGGCCTTGCAAATGCTGGCGAGCAAGAAGCAGCCGCCGCCCAACGAGCGCGATAGCGCAATCCGCGAGTTACTGAACTCGACCTCCGGGGCGCTGGCCCTGGCGGTTCGCATGCACGGCGGATCGTTGGCGGACGAGGATCTCAAAAAGGCCGTCGCTCTGGGCGCCGCCTCGCCGAAGAGCGACGTTCGCGGGCTTGTCGAGGCGTTCGTTCCCGAATCGCAGCGCCGCGCGACGCTGGGCGCCAACTTCGATCCGGAAGTCATCCTCAGCCGCCAGGGCGATCGCGAGCGGGGTAAGCTGATCTTCTTCAGCGACGGCGCCCGCTGCCGAGCGTGCCACGAGATCGACGATCGCACCAAGTCGCTGGGGCCGACGCTCGCCGAGATCAACAAAAAATACCCGCGCGGCGCCGAGATGCTTGAGCACGTGCTGCGCCCCTCGCAAAAGATCGACGAACCGTTCGCGGCCTATGCCGTGATCACGGCGGACGGCAGAGCGTTCTCCGGGCTGCTTGTGGAACAAAGCGAGCAGGAAATTGCCATCAAAACCGCCGAAAAGCAAGTCGTGCGCATCGCCCGCGACGACGTCGAAGAGCTGCGCAAGAGCGAAAAATCATTGATGCCCGACGGCGTACTGAGCGACCTGACCGCCCAGGAAGCCGCCGATTTGTTCGAGTATCTGCGATCGCAAGGAAGCGCGAAGTAGACCGGGCCGGTCTCCTCGACGAAACGTAGGAAGGACCAACTGCGTGATCTACGAACAGGCGATCCTGTTGGCCGGGTTTCTCCTGCTGACGCTGCTGGTCGTCCGCGGCGCAAGCATCTTCATTGCGGCCCCGCTGTGCGCAATCGCCATCCTGACCTTGAGCGGCGCCGATCCGGCCGCGGGGATGGCCGGCCCGTTCATGTCGGGCTTCGCCGACTACATCCGGCAGTTTTATCTGATCTTCGCGTTCGGCGCCGCCTTCGGCAAGCTGATGGAGATTTCAGGCGCGGCGACCAGCATCTCACTGGCCGTCGTGCGGCGCCTAGGCGCTCGCTGGGCCTGCCTGTCCGTGGTGCTGGCGTGCGCGCTGTTGACTTATGGCGGCGTATCGTTGTTCGTCGTCGGCTTCTCGGTCTATCCGCTGGCGGTGCAATTGTTTCGCGAGGCCGATCTGCCGCGGCGGTTCATCCCGGCGGCGATTGCATTCGGCTCGATCACGTTCACCATGACTAGCGCCGGATCGCCCGAAATCCAGAACCTGATACCGATCCGCTATCTGATCGACGAGAACACCAAACAACCGCTGACCGACGCCTTGGCCGGTTGGCCGGCGAGCGCGATCGTCGCCTTGATGATGTTCGCACTTGGGCAGCTTTACCTGGAGTGGGCCACCGCCCGCGATCGTCGCGCCGGCGCCCATTTCGAGGGCCGCCCTTCCGACCCGGCGGTCGACGACCCAACCAAGCTGCCCGATTGGCGGCGCGCGGCGCTGCCGCTGGTCGTCACCTTGGCGGCGCTGAATCTCGTTCCGTTGGTCGGAGACCGTCTGGCCGGCGGCCTCGGCGCTTCGGAAGCCGCCTGGGCGAAGCTGGCCGCGATCATGCTCCGCTTTCGCGACGATCCTTCGCTGGCGATTCTGGTTGGAGTGGCGACGGCCGGCTGGCTGTTGCGCGGGTACGTCGCCGCTCCGTGGCAAGCCGCGAGCGACGGGTTCGTGAATGGCCTGACCGCGATCGGCTGCACCGCTTCGGTCGTGGGGTTCGGTTCGGCGCTGCGAGGTCTGCCGGCGTTCGAGCGCCTGGTCGATTGGGTAACCCACTTGCCCGGCGACCCGCTGGTGAATGCCGCGCTGGCGGTGGCCTTGATCGCGGGCATCGCCGGTTCGGCCTCGGGCGGGCAGGGCCTGGCGCTGCCGATCATCAAGCCGATCTTCATCGACCAGTTGGGCGTCGCCCCACGGGCGCTCCATCGCGTGGTGGCGATCGCCTCCGGCTCGCTCGATTCGATGCCGGCCAACGGTTACGTGGTGATGCTGATTCGCAACATCTGCGGCGACACGCACGGACGAACCTACGGCCCGATCTTCGTCGTCTCGGTGCTCATTCCCTTGTTGGGCACGGCGCTGGCCATCGCACTGTTCAAGCTCGTGCCGGCCTGGGGCCGGATGTAGCGACCCGAGGTCGCTATTATTGCCCCGCCGCGCCGGTGCTGATCCCGTCCTTGATCCGGTTCAGCCAGGCGAAGACGTTGAAATAATCGACGTCATCGGAAATGAATCTCGCCGAGCCGTCGCACATCACGAACTGCGCTCCGGCCGGATGATAGCTGCCGAACTGCCAAGCATACTGCTGGCTCTTGTGGTCGGCGGTGGCGCCCGTGTAATCATGATTGATCGATCCGTAGATCAGTCCGTAGACGTCCGTGGCGCCATTGACGCTGATGGCGATCGCCGTAGACCGAGACGTCTGGCCGTGGCAGCAGGTATGGACGCCGGCGCCCCAATAAGGACCAAAGACCGCCAAAGGCTTTCCGCCGTTGAGGCCCTGTTTCGATTCACCCATCGCAATCGTGTTGCTGGCGCCATCCCCGATGTCGGCAAACTTTGCAGCGCCGTCATTGCCGAACGCACCGACTTCCAAAGGAGTGTTCGCATAGGTGCTCCAAGGGTTGTCGTAGTCGTTGTAGCCGCCGCTGGCGAACAAATAGTTGCTTTGGGCGACTCCGTTCGCCTCGTACGCATCGATCGTGTTGGGCACGTTCGTCATTACGCCCGCGGGATTAGCGTCCGAAGCGCAGGTGAAGACCGGTATTGTTTTGTTGAACAGGGCGCTATTGGCGTTGCTGTTGTTTACCCCTCCGGCATAAGGAACCCCTCCCAGCGTCGTCGACAAGCTCGACGGCAAACTGAAATTGAATTGTCCATAGAGGGCCTGCTGCTCGACATGAGGCAGTAGCAGCGCGGAACCGGTGGTGTTGATGATGACCCCGGAAGGATTCGCCGCGATCGGCATGCGCCCCGACCCTATCAAGGCGGGCGGAAAGACGCGATGGATATCGTGATAGTTTTGGAGTGCAAGGCCCATCTGCTTGAGATTGCTCATGCATTGCGACCGCCGGGCCGCTTCGCGCGCGGCCTGCACGGCGGGCAGCAGCAAGGCGATCAGAATTCCGATGATGGCGATGACCACCAACAATTCGACCAGCGTGAAGCCGGGCCGCCGAGACATGCCGCATGCAAATCTCGAATCGTGTTCCGCGGGCTTGTGCATTATTCGGCCTCTGCTCGATTCCGGGAACGTATCGCCCGACGCGGCAAGGAAGCCCGCCTGACCGTAAAGCCCTCGCCGAAATTTTTGGCAGTTTCCGCTGTACATTGCGCAGAATCAACCCCGGAGCATGGAATTCATCGAATTTCAGGCGAAAACCGGACGGAGCGGATCATCCCGGCTCGTAGCCCAGATTCGGCGCCAGCCAGCGCTCGACCTCGGCGACGGTCATGCCCTTGCGCCGAGCGTAATCTTCCACCTGGTCGCGAGTGATGCGATCGATCGAAAAATAACGCGCCGCGGGATGGGCGAAGTAGAGGCCGCTGACGCTGGCGGCCGGGTACATGGCGAAGTGCTCGGTCAGAGTGATGCCAGCCGCCTGTTCGACGCCCAGCAGCTCGAACAATGTGCGCTTTTCCGTGTGGTCGGGGCAGGCCGGATAGCCGGGCGCGGGCCGGATGCCGCGGTATTTTTCGTCGATCAATTCGTCGTTGCTGAGACGCTCCTCGGCGCCGTAGCCCCAGTCGTTCCGGGCGATTTGGTGCAAGCGCTCGGCGAAGGCTTCGGCCAACCGGTCGGCCAGGGCTTTGGTCATGATCGAGTTGTAGTCGTCGTGGTCGGCTTCGAACTTGCGCACCAGTTCGTCCGTGCCGTGACCCGTCGTCACGGCGAAGCCGCCCACATAATCGCGCCGCCCGCTATCTGCCGGGGCGATGAAATCGGCCAGGGCATAGTAATGCTGGACTCCCTTGCGCTCCCACTGCTGACGCAACGTGTGGAAATGCGCCAACGGATGCCGGCGGCTTTCGTCGGCATAAAGCACGATGTCGTCGCCCAGTGAATGGGCCGGCCAGAAGCCGTAAACGGCCTTCGCCCGCAGCAACCGCTTTTCGACGATCTCGTCCAACAATCGCCGCGCGTCGTCGTACAGTTTGCGGGCCTCCTCGCCCACCGTTTCATCGTCGAAAATCCTGGGAAACTTTCCACGCAGCTCCCAGGCCATGAAGAACGGCGACCAGTCGATGTACTCGACCAATTCCTCAAGCGGAAAATCGTCAAGCACTCGCCGGCCGAGAAACGCAGGCGTGTCGATCCGCAGCGCGCTCCAGTCGGTCGGAAAGCGCTGCGATTTGGCCTGCTGATAGCTGATCAGGCTGACTTCCTGCCGCTGCCGATAGGCTTCGACCAGCTTGGCCTGCTCGGCCCGGTTGCGCTCGTCGAATTGCGCCTTGAGCTTGGGGTTCAACAGGTTTTCGACGACGCCAACCGAGCGCGAAGCGTCGAGCACGTGAACCGTTTCGCGCGCGTAACTCGGGGCGATCTTGACGGCCGTGTGCTTGGCGCTGGTCGTCGCGCCGCCGATCAACAGCGGAATCTCCATCCCCTGGCGGCCCATTTCCCTTGCCACGTGGACCATTTCGTCGAGGCTCGGCGTAATCAGCCCGCTGAGGCCGATCAGGTCGACCCCTTCTTTTACCGCGGTCTCCAAAATCCGCTCGCAAGGGACCATCACGCCCAGATCGATCACCTGGTAGTTGTTGCAGCCGAGCACCACGCCCACGATGTTCTTGCCGATGTCGTGAACGTCCCCTTTGACGGTGGCCAGCAAAATCTTTCCGCGCGGCGCGTCGATCTGGCCGCTGGCGGCTTTCTCGGCCTCCATGAACGGCAGCAGGTACGCCACCGCCTTTTTCATCACGCGGGCGCTTTTCACGACCTGCGGCAAAAACATCTTGCCGGCGCCGAACAAGTCGCCGACGACCTGCATGCCGGCCATCAGCGGGCCTTCGATGATCGACAGCCCGGTCGGATATTTCCGCCGGGCCTCTTCGACGTCGGCCTCGACGTGGTCGACGATGCCCCGCACCAAAGCGTGTGATAGCCGCTCTTCGACGGTTCCCTCGCGCCACTCTTGGCCGCCGGCCGCGCCTTTGCCCCCCTGTCCTTTCACCGTTTCGGCGAACTCGACGAGCCGCTCGGTGGCGTCGGGGCGGCGGTCGAAAAGCACGTCTTCGATCCGCTCCAAGAGATCCTTGGGAATGTCTTCGTACACGGCCAATTGGCCGGCGTTGACGATGCCTATGTCCATACCCGCGCGGATCGCGTGGTACAAGAACGAGGCGTGCATCGCCTCGCGGACGAGTTCGTTGCCGCGGAACGAAAAAGAAATATTGCTCACGCCGCCCGAGATCTTGGCGCCGGGACAAAGCTGCTTGATCTGCCGCGTCGCTTCGATGAAATTGATCGCGTAGCGGTTGTGCTCTTCGATGCCAGTGGCGACGGTGAGAATGTTCGGATCGAAAATAATGTCGCTGGGCGGCATGCCGATTTCTTCGGTCAGCAGCTTGTAGGCCCGCCGGCAGATGCGCACTTTGTCTTCGACCGTGGTCGCCTGGCCCTGCTCGTCGAAGGCCATCACCACCACTGCCGCGCCATATCGGCGGACGAGCCGCGCGTAGTGCAGGAAGGATGCTTCGCCTTCTTTGAGGCTGATCGAGTTGACGATGCCTTTGCCCTGCACGCACTTCAACCCGGCTTCGATGATCGACCATTTCGAGCTATCGACCATGATCGGCACGCGGCAAACGTCCGATTCGGCGGCCAGCAGGTTCAAGAACTTGGTCATCGCCGCTTCGCCGTCCAACATCCCTTCGTCCATGTTGACGTCGATGACGTTGGCGCCCCCTTCAACCTGCCCGCGGGCAATGGCGACGGCTTGCTCGTAGTCGCCCGAGAGAATCAAGCGGGCGAATTTCTTCGAGCCGGTGATGTTCGTCCGCTCGCCGATCATCGTGAAATTGCTTTCGGGCCGTAGCGTGAGCGGTTCCAGGCCGCTATAGCGCGACAGCGGCTCGGGTTTCGAACGCGCGCGCGGCGCTTTGTCGGCCACGGCCTTGGCGATGGCTCGGATGTGTGGAGGCGTCGTGCCGCAACAGCCGCCGACGATGTTCAGCCAGCCGTTTTCGGCGAACTCCCCCAGCGTGCGGCCCATCATCTCGGGCGTTTCGTCGAAGCCGCCAAAGGCGTTGGGCAAGCCGGCATTCGGGTAGCAACTGACGTAGACCGAGGCGAGCTGCGATAGCTCCTCGACGTAGGGCCGCATGTGTTCAGGCCCCAACGCGCAGTTCATGCCGACGCTGAGCAACTCGGCGTGCGAAATCGAATTCCAACAAGCCTCGATCGTTTGGGCCGACAGCGTCCGCCCGCCCTGAAAGATGGTGAACGAGGCCATCACCGGCAGCCGCAGGCCGTGGTCGGCGAAATACTTGTCGATGGCGAACAGACACGCCTTCAGCACGAGCGTATCGAAGGCCGTCTCGGGCAGCAGCAGGTCGACGCCCCCTTCGACCAGAGCGTCGATTTGCTCGTAGTAGGTCTCGACCATCTGGTCGAACGTCACGGCGCGATGCCCCGGATCGTTGACGTTGCCGGCGATGGAAAGCTGACGGTTCGTGGGGCCGATCGAACCGGCGACGAAGCGGGGCTTGTCGGGGGTGCGTGCGGTGAACTCGTCGGCCGCCTTTCGCGCCAGGCGCACGGCGGCCAAATTCAATTCGCGGACCTGCGACTCAAGCTCGAAGTCGGCCATGGCCACCGAGGTGGCGCCGAACGTGTTCGTCTCGATGATGTCGGCCCCGGCCTCTAGATATTGCCGGTGGATGTCCTCGATCGCCTCGGGCTGGGTGATGGCCAGGATGTCGATGAAATTCTTGAGATCCTTCGCGTGGCCGGCGAACTGCGAGCCGCGGAAGTCGCGTTCCTCGAACTTCAGGGCATGAACCATCGTGCCCATCGCGCCGTCGAGAACCAAAATCTTCTCGGCCAGCAATTGTTCGATCAATTCGCGGGTTTCTTTTTGGTTGGCTACAGACATCAGCTTGTCGCACAAAGACTTAGGAACGATGCCCGCCCTGCTGAATATCCCAGACACGCGAAAACCGTTCAAGTTCACTGCGCGCCCCGGTGCGTTTTTGCTCGCCATTCCTCGCCAATTACGCAGATTGCAGAATAAGAATAAAGCTCAATTTTCCCACAACCCGAACCGATAAGACCCTCTGATTCACCTAGGAGACCGGCTCAGGAGTTCGGCATGCATGCGGCGTCCTCGGAAACCGACCAAGAGCTAAACCCCTTGGGCAAGCGAGCTGCGTCGCGGCCGGTGCGAGATTTGCCCGCCGCGAGCGTTCCGGGCCGTTCGCGTGTCGTCATCCGGCTCCCCGATCTGGCCTCCGACAAGGACGCATCGGCCGAAGTCGCCGGGCAGATCGATTCTCCAACGACCACTGCTCCCGCCTCGGCAGCGCCCTCCGGAGCGGAAGAGCCGACGACGCCGAGCCTCGTCAACCAACCCTCTCCGCCGCCCACCGCCGCGGGGGGAGTTGCACAGCCTGCCGGCAGCTTCCCTGTCCCTAGCGGATCCAACTCAGCGGCGGCCGCGCCCCACGAAACGCGGCGCGGCGCACTGCCTGCATTGTCGACGGGCTGGCGCCTCGTGCGGCGAGGACATGCCTTCGTGATGCAACCGAAAATTTGGCTGGCCTGCGTGCTGGCCTGCATCGGCTTGTTGCTGGCCGTTTTCTTCTACCTGCCGCCGATCGAATCAGAGGAGGCGCCGGCAGCGACCTTCGAGGCCCCCGATTCATCCGAGGCCGCGGAATTGCCGCCCGACGTGGCCACGCAGATCGTGGCGCCCCCGGCCGAGCCGTCGATGTCGCCGGATCCGCGAGCCTACGATTTGCGATCTTCGAGCGGCGCGGCGCCGCCCTATTTCGGCGAGGCCTCTGAAGCCGCGGCCGGTCACGGCGGCGAAGACGTGCGAGTCGCCGCCGAAGCGAGACTAGGCCCCGGCGGGGTGCGCGTCGACAACCAGGCCCCGGCCGAACCCGGCGGAGCCACGATCTATGAAGTCGCGCCGTTAGCCCGCCCGGACAGCGGACCGCACGAGGGCAGAACCTTCCGATGAGCACGCTCGATCGCTCCTTTATCAAGGCTTATCAGAAGCAGCGGGTGATTCCGGCGCCGCACGTCGCCTTTCCGGCTCAAGACGCCGAAACGCTGGCGATCATGGCGCCCGACGCGCTTCGTCTGTCGTTGCCGCCGATGCCCGCGGTCGATTTGCCGCCGCGGGCCGAAACGGCCGTCGTAGCGCCGCTCGCGGTCGCCGCGACGCCCAAAGCCGCGCGGGCCGATCGCCCGTTGCAAGCGGCGCTAGAGGTCGAACAGTTCGATTGGCCGGAAACTGCCGAAGGGTTGCGTTTGTCGTCTGCCGATTATTTCGACGCCTGGGGCCGGCAATTCGGCGCCGAGCGGACCGTGACTTGGATTATCGCCAGCCAAGCTCGCGGCGAAGGACGGACCACCGTGCTGCTGGCGGCTGCGCACCACCTGGCGCTTTTGGCCCGCGAGCCGAAGATCGTGCTGGTCGACGCCGATTTCGAACGTCCGCAGTTGGCCCAGCGATTGGGGGTGGCCCTCGAAGTCGGCTGGGAAGACGTCTTCGCCGGCGAGCAGCCGCTGTCGGAGGCCCTGGTCGAATCGAGCGCGGATCGGGTCACGCTGCTGGCGCTGCGGCGCGCCGTGCCCGAAGAACAAATTCTCGCCGGCGGCGCCAAGCTGACGGCGGCGCTGCGCAGCCTGCAACAGAACTTCGACTTCGTCTGCATCGACGCCGGCCCGTTCGGTGAACGGGCCGATGCGGTGCAGACCGCCGTGTTCGGCCGCGAGGCGGGCATCGACGCCGCCTTGGTCGTGCGCGATGCGCGGCGACCATCGAACGAAGAAAACGCCGCCACCGGCCGGCGGCTGGCCCAATTCGGCATCGGACACTGGGATCTCGTCGAGAATTTCGTGCGCCATGTATGAAACCTATTGGAAGCTGAAGCACAAGCCGTTCGAGGGTGGGACCGATGCGCGGTCGTACTATCCCGGCGAAGCGCATCAAGGCGCCTTGCTGAAGCTGCGCTACGTGATCGAGAGCCATCACGGCGCGGCGCTGTTGGCGGGCGGCTTCGGCGTCGGCAAAACGCTGCTCGTGCGGCTGCTGGCCGAGCAACTGCCCGACCGCTTCCAACCGCTGGTGCATGTGGTCTATCCGCAGATGCCAGCCGACGATCTGCTGGCCGTTCTGGCGGCGGAACTCGGCGCGGCGGCGCCCGCGACGCCCTCGCCGACGGTCGCCGACAGCGTGCTCGCCATTCAACGCCGCCTGGCGAGCGCCGTCCATCAAGGCAAGCACACGGTCGTGGCGATCGACGACGCCCAACTGCTCGAAGGCCGCAGGACGTTCGAGGCCCTGCGGCTGCTGTTGAATTTCGAGGTCGCCGGGCGGCCCGCCCTGACGCTGTTGCTCGCGGGCCAGCCCAATCTGTTGCCGGCGCTGGAGCGCATGCCGCAATTGGACGAACGGCTAGGCGCCAAGTGCCTGCTGCGCCCTTTCACGATCGAAGAGACGGTCAGCTACATCCAGCATCGCCTGGCGTCGGCCGGAGCGAAGCATGCGATCTTCGAAGACGCCGCGTTGGAATTGCTCTTCGACTTGACGCTCGGCGTTCCGCGGTGCATCAACCGGCTCTGCGACCTG
>DATNEC010000128.1:0-7629 GCA_035606815.1 Pirellulales bacterium | reverse complement strand
GGCGACAGATTGACAAGTCGGAGGAACTCGCTTTCCTTGCCGAGCTTGTAAGCTGTCGCCTATCTCCCTGTCGCCTTCTAGTAAGCGAACGGCCGGCTGTATAACTCCGGATCGATGGCGGCATTCCGCGCGCGTTGGGCTTGCCGCGGCGAATAGTACCCGCCCGGCGCCGTATTGGCCGGCCCATAGTAGCCGCCCGGCACAGGCGCCACTGGATAGTCGCCCCGTGCGCTAGTCAGCGGGCGATCGGGAACTTCGCGACCAGCCAGCGTCGCTTCGACGGTCCGCTCGCGGCCGTTGCGGCCGATCGAGAGTTCGACCAGATCGTTCGGCTGATGGTCGGCGATCATTCGCGTCACATCGCGATAGGAGTAGACCTGTCGGCCATTGATCGCCAGAATTTCATCGCCGCGCCGCAATCCGGCCTCTTCCGCCGGGCTATCGGGGGTCACCCGTTGAACGGTGACGACGCCGTTCGGCGTCTCTCCCAACGTCACGCCTAGCACGGCCCGCTCGTGGCCGTGATAGACCACATTATCGTCGTAGCGCGCCGGGGGATTGTTGGCATAGGACGGCGCGTTCGGCGCATAAGAGCCATACGATGGGCCATGATATTGGGGACCGTTATAGCCATAATACCCTGACGAATAAGCCGGGTAACTCGGCCCATAATAAGGCCCGTAGTAGGCGCCGCTGGGAGCGTAGCCGCCATAGTTCCCAAAGTTCCGCGCGTCATAACGGCCTGCCTGCCTCGCCTCGCGGGCCTCGATTCGTCCTTCCCGGCGGAATCCTTGCCCTTCCGCTCCGGCGGCGAAAAGGGCAGTCACAGCGATGCCCGCGATTACGGGCAAAATCCGACGAATTTGCGTTCTCATTTTCGAATCCTCCTGCTAGCGCCACGGTATTTCATGATGGGATGCTGATCGGGGAACTTCTCACGCCCTTTTAGGCCATTGCATTCGACATGCCGATTGGCCGGCGGATGGGCTGAAAATTCGACGAATTCCCGTCTTTCGATCCGCCGCTCTCTCCGTAGCGATCACTGAGGTGACTGGCCGGGCGGCAAACTGGCCGCGCCCCGACCAACGACGGCGCTCGGCCCCCGGCGGGGTTGGATCGAGCGACCGCAGGGCGCTTGAATATCCGTCCGCGGGAATTGGCTGGCGCCGCTAACCTCGCGTCGCCTCGAAAATTCCCTGTTCCACGGCCAGCGCGAGTTGGTCTATTTCTTCCAGACTCACGGCCAGCGGCGGCATCAGCACGACGACGTTGCCCAAGGGCCGCAACAGCACGCCGCGCCGCCGGGCCGCGTCGCAAACGCGTTGTCCGCGGCGTTCGGACCAGGCATAAGGCCTCTTGGCGGCCCGGTCTTCGACCAGTTCGATGCCGGCGATCAAGCCCCGCTGCCGCACGTCGCCGACGTGCGCCTGGACGGCGATCCGCTGAAGAGGCTCGGCCAGTCGCGCGATCTTGGCGGGCAACTGCTTGAGCACGTGCTCTTCGTCGAACACGTCGAGCGAGGCCAGCGCGGCCGCGGCGCCGAGCGGATTGCCGCCGTAGGTGTGACCGTGATAGAACTGCTTCGATTCTTCGTAGCGACCCAAAAAGGCCCGCCAGATTTCGCTCGTCGTCAGCGTGGCGGCCAGCGGCAAATAGCCGCCTGTCAGGCCCTTGGCCACGCAAAGAAAATCGGGCGCCACGTCTTCGTGCTCGCAGGCGAACATCCGCCCGGTGCGGCCGAAGCCGACGGCCACTTCGTCGGCGATCAACAGCACGTCGTAGCGCCGCGTAAGTTCGCGCACTCCGCGCAGGTAGCCGGGCGGATGCACGATCATCCCCGCGGCGGCCTGCACCAGCGGCTCGATAATCATCGCCGCAATCCGGTCGTGCCGCTCGGCGAGCACGCGCTCCAGCCGCTCCAAGTAGTGGGCCAGCGCGCCGTCGGCGGCGACGCCGGGCGGCAAGCGATACGTCTGCGGCGCCGGCAGCCGCACGACGTCGAACAGCAGCGGGGCGAACAAGGCGTGAAACCGCTCGACGCCGCCCACGCTGACGCTGCCCAGTGTGTCGCCGTGGTAGGCGTCGCCCAGAGCCAGATAGGTCGTCTTTTCAGGCCGCGGATCGGGGCGCTGCCGCCAATACTGCCAGGCCATCTTCAACGCCACTTCGACGGCAGTGGCCCCGTCGTCGGAAAAAAATACGCGATCGAGCCCGGCCGGCGCCAACTCGACCAATCTCCGCGCCAGCTTGATTGTCGTGGAATTCGAGGCCCCGAGCGAAGTCGTATGGGCCACGCGATCCAACTGCTCGCGGATCGCCGCGTCGATCCGCGGATGGCGATGGCCGTGGATATTGCACCACAGGCTGCTGACGCCGTCGAGATACTCGCGACCGTCAATGTCGAACAGCTTGCAGCCTCGGGCGCGCTCGATCAGCAGTGGCTCGTACTCGGCCATTTGCGTGAAAGCATGCCAGACGTGCTCGCGGTCCCAGCGGTTGAGGTCATCGCGAGTCGGATCGGGCATCGGGCGAGTGAGGAGTGAGGAGAAAGGAGTGAGGAGACCGGAGCAAACGAGGCGCTTGGGCGATTTACCAGGTGATCGTCACCGGCGCGCCAGGGCCGACGCCGAGCATCGCCGCGGCGCTGTCGTCGACGATGGCCAGTTCCAAATGGCCGCCCGAGCCAATCAGCGCCATCAAGGTACACGCGGGCTGATCGGAGTAGGCGCGGAAGATGCCCAGTGTCTCGTGTTCGTCGCAGACAATCCGCACCGTTTCATCTCGCGGGACGCCGGAGAGCATCGCTTCGGTGATGTCGGTGATCAAGTTGCCGAACGAATCGACGGAAAGCACGGAGCCTTGGATTTTTCCGGGCAAAACGAGGGCCTCTTTCCAGGAGAGTTGAATCAGGTCGCCGGCGGCCGGCCCCAAACGGTCGGGGTCCAGTCCCAGGCTGAGCCGCGCCGCCACGGGCGCCATGATGTCGCGACCGTGAAACGTCGCCGAAACATGCGGCAGCCAGTGCTCGGGCTCTTGAACGGCGATTATTCTAATGGGCGAGGCCCGAACGACCAAGCGGCCCAGCAGGCCATTATCGGGGGCGACGTAGCGCTGCTCGCCGATTTCGGCGTACACGATCCGCCGTTGGCTGCCGACGCCCGGATCGACCACGGCCACGTGGATCGTGCCCGGCGGAAACCAGGGGCTTGTTTGGTCCAGCGCCCAGGCGCCCTGCCGGATGTCCTGCGGCGGAATCGAGTGCGTCAGATCGACGACGTTCGCGCGCGGGTTGATCGACAAAATCACGCCGCGCATGGCGGCGACATAGGGGCTGCCGACGCCGAAGTCGGTGGTCAGCGTAATCACGGGCGGCCCGGCGTCGGCGCCAGGCTTAATAGGCGGATTCATGGCGATCGGAAACAATTCCAGCGGCAGGCAGAAACACGTTCAGCCTACCAAATTTGCCGTTGGTCTTGACCGCCCTGAACCGCGATTCTAGAGTTCGCCGGCCACGTCGCCCCCTCAAGCCAGACCTTTCGCGGCCAGACGCCAAGCTCATGGAATCCACCGCAACCGCCGTCTATCAGTGTCCCGGCGAGCCTTATCCGATCAGCCCGGCGATCCACCTTGGGCGGCTGGCCAGCTTCTACCCGAAGTGCCGCCAGTGCTCGCATTGCCACGAGACGGGCACGCTCTCGACGGGCGTCGTGAAGATGCTCAACGAAACGCGGAAGCGCACCGTCGCCGAGTCGCTGTTCACGGCCGAGGGGATTTCGGGCGTTTATCTGAACGAGCTGTCTCCGCTCCAGGCGCGGCAATTCGCCGCGGCCTTCGGTCTCTCGCTCGCCCGGCGAAATTCCGGCGAGCGGGGCGGCATCGTCCTTGCCGGAGATGGGCGCGATTTGGCGCCTGAACTGATGGCCGCCGCCAGCGATGGCCTGCGATGGTCGGGCCGCGACGTGGTCGATCTCGGCGCGGCGAGCGCGCCGTGTCTGACCCAGGCCCTCTGCCATCTGCACGCCGCGGGGGGATTGCTCGTGGGAAATGACAGCGGGCAGGCCAACATGGTCGGGCTGAAGCTGTGGGGCGCCGAGGGCCAACCGCTTTCCGCCGGGCCGGAACTCGACGCCATCCGCAAGCTCTCCGCCCAAGGCGTCGATCGTCCGACGCGCTCTTACGGCGCCCTGTCGCGATTTTCGCCCGAGTCGCTGTATCTGGCCGGCTTGGAGGAATTCTTTCACGCCTTGCGTCCCTTGCGGCTGGTGCTCGACACCGGCTGCCGCCCGTTGATCGGCTATCTGCGAAAACTGGCGAGTTCCGTCGCCTGCGAATTGCTGCTGAGCCGCGAAGCCGCCACGACTCTCGCGGCAGCCGGCTTGGGCTTGGCCGAGCGCGTGCGCGGCGAGCGGGCGCATTTCGGAATTTGGGTCGACGGAGACGGCGAGGCCTGCCGCGTCGTCGACGAACGCGGAGCGCCCTTGAGCGCCGAACAGGCCTTGTTGCTGTTGTCGGATTTCGTGCTGCAAAAGCAGCCCGGCGCGGCGGTGATCGTGGAGCAAGCGGCGTGCGCCGCGACCGTCGAGCGGATCGCGGCGGCCGGCGGCCGCGTGGTGCGCAGCGGCGCCTCGCGTGCGAACATGCACGCCGCAATGGCCGCCCACGACGCCGCCTTGGGCGGCGGGCCGAGCGGCAGATTTTGGTACGGCGCCCTGCCGCCGACGGCCGACGGCCTGCGGACTCTCTCCTTGCTGCTGACCATCCTCAGCCAAAGCGATCGGCCGCTTTCCGAAACGGTGCGCGCGCTCGGCTGATGCGGACCGCGGCTTGCGGCTGAGGCGGTTGCTGGCGAAGATAGGGCCATGAATCAAGCTTGGCTCTCCGACCGCATGGCGCATTTCGATAGTTCGGGCATTCGCAAGATCTTCGATCTGGCGAGTAAAATGACCGACCCGATCAATCTCTCGATCGGCCAGCCCGACTTCGAAGTGCCGGACGAAATCAAGCAAGCCGCCGTGGGCGCCATCGCCTCGAACAAGAACGGCTACGCCTTGTCGCAAGGCATGCCGGTGTTGCGCGACAAGTTGCAGGCCCAGATCCAAGCGGAGTACGGCCACGCCGATCGCAGCGTGTTCGTCACCAGCGGCACCAGCGGCGGCTTGGTGCTGGCGATGCTCGCGCTCATTAACCCGGGCGACGAAGTGATTCTGTTCGATCCCGGTTTCGTGATCTACCCCTCGCTCGTCAAGCTGGCCGGCGGAACGTGCGTGTTCGTCGATACGTATCCCGACTTTCGCATCGACCTCGACCGCGTGCGGGCGGCGATTACCCCGCGAACGAAGTTGATCCTGTTCAACAGCCCCAACAATCCGACGGGAGCGGCGGCCAGCGAGGCTGAAACTCGCGAATTGGCCGAGTTGGCGGCCGAGCGCAAGATCGTGCTCCTCAGCGACGAGATCTACCGCGAATTCTGCTACGACGCGCCGTTCGTCTCGCCGGCCCGCTTCAATGCCGAGACGCTGGTGATCGACGGTTTCAGCAAGACCTACGGCATTACCGGCTGGCGGCTGGGCTACGCGCATGGGCCGCAGCCGATCATCGACGCCATGCTCAAGCTGCAGCAATACACGTTCGTCTGCGCGCCCCAGCCCGCGCAATGGGCGGGGGCCGTGGCGATGGACGTCGACATGAGCCAACACATCGCCGACTACCGGCGGAAGCGCGATCGCGTGATGGCCGGGCTGAAGACCGATTACGAAGTCGTTTGTCCCGGCGGCGCATTTTACGTCTTCCCGAAAGCGCCTTGGGGCACGGCCAGCGAGTTCGTGGCCGAGGCGATCAAGCGGCAGTTGCTGATGATTCCCGGCGGCATTTTCAGCGCTCGCGACACGCACTTTCGCATTTCCTACGCCGCCAGCGACGCGACGATCGACCGCGGCCTGGCCGTGCTGCGAGAGATGGCGAAGGCCCGTTGAGCTGCAAGTGGGACGAAACGACCGATTCACGGCCGATACCCATGACGGTCGATAACGCGGCGCGTGTTTTCGATCTGCGGCGAGCTTCATTTCAGAATTTGCCGGTAAATCCAAGGTTTCGCGGCTCGGCAAGCAGCCGCCCATCCCCCAAGGGGAGTACTCTTACGCCCGATAATGGCGAATGATTCTCGATAAATGCGGCCAACGGCCGATCGTGCCGAAAACTCGCGGATCGCGAAAAGGCTATTTTTCTCGAGTGGCGGCCATTTGGCGCCTCGTGCGACGATCGATTTCGCGGGCCGCTCTATCGGTCGTGAGTTAGGCGCCATCTTCGACTCCGCATCGGCGCGCTCGCTCGGCATCCGCGCGCAATGGCCTTCGACCATAACTTCTCGGCGGCTTGCGCAGGTAGCCTTGGCGAGACCGTAGGCTGGGGCGCAGCCCCACCTTTTGCGCGGCGCGATTTTTATGGTGGGGCTTCGCCTCACCCTATGCCGAGTGGAAAACGGGGTCGCGACTCCCGACCCCGTTTCTTCCCCGCTCATGAACAAAATGCGGTTTGAAGGCAGTTGCAACGCATTGCCGAAATCAGCACGCATCTTGCTTCTTTTCTCACGATCGGCCGATAAGTAAGTCAACGACCCAGCACCCCCTCGCGTGCGGTCCCGCATCGCCGCAATGGGCTAGGATCTCTATGTTGTTACAACCAGCTTTCCGAAGCGCAGCGCCAAGCGATGGAAGCCGCTGAAATGCCCGCTCCTCATAGATGGCCTGAGCAAGCTTCACAACTGACTGCTCACGACACGCCGTATCAGCTTCATCAACCGTTGGCCGCTGGAAAGGCAGGCGGTCAAAAATGCACCGAAGCAAGTGCGACTGCGCGGTGCGCTCGGGGCCGTGACGAGAAGTTTCCCCAACCGCACCGTGCGCAAACTCGTTAGCTCGGCTCGCCGCAAACCAAGCATTGGCGTTGGCCGCAACAAGCGCCGCCCATTCGGGCCTGACGCCCATCTTGCCTTTCTCGCGAAGAGCATCATCGAACGCCGCCTTGGCTGAGTCTTCCGCCCTTTGAAGCTCGCTTTCGGTGACATCTCCGTCAGCAAACTGGCATGCTATATCAACGGCCTGGCGACTTCGAGGATCGTTCAGTAGCATCCAAATTCGGTAGCAACAAGCGACCGCGAAAAGACGACACTTCCTCGGGTGCCGAATTAGCGATAGCTTACAAGCATTCAACATTTCATATGAATCGTTGCTTGCCATCCACTCCGCTTCTGTCATTATCGCTCTCACGTTAGGATCGAGCCACCAAAATTGTTTGGGCGGAAAAGATTCCGAGAACCGAAAAACGCTCCGGCGAAGGCAATGTTTACGGAACAGACCTGTCCCATTTATATCGGTCGGCACGTTCAATTTGACTAGGAAGCGGTTCGGAATCGGGCGGGCAACCCTACCGCCGCATGCCCAAAAAGATGCGGCGATAGCAATTGCCCCGCATGACAAGGCAGCCCAACGCAGCTTCCGACGAGAGAGCACGGCTTTGTCCTCTCAGCAGTGCGCGGTGCACTACCCCGCCGTGTCGAGATACGGATCTTGGCCCATCGCCTTCTGGACTTTCCGCCGCTCTTTCTCGTAGTACATCAGCACGCGGCGATCA
>DATNEC010000102.1:0-5125 GCA_035606815.1 Pirellulales bacterium | reverse complement strand
CGGATCGCGCACTTCGGCGCCGACATACGCCATGTCATTCCAGCCGCCATACGCATAGAGAATCAGAATCATCGCCAGGCCCCAGTTCGCCTCCGGCGGTTGCTCGGGCGGTCGGGCTTCCGGCGCCGTGTGCGAAAACCCGATGACGACGACTACCAGCAAGCCGACGACTTTGGCCACGGTGAGCAGGTTTTGGGTCCATTTGCCCGACGCCACGCCGAGCAAGTTGATGACCGTCAATGCGGCGATGGCGCCGGCCGCATAAATCACCGAGGCGTGCGGGCCGAGCGGATGAATCTGGTTGGCGTAGTCGGCGAACACGAAGGCCAACGAACCGATCGAGCCGGGCCGCACGACCCACAGTTCGCACCAGGCGAACAGTAGGCCCATCGGCCGGCCGTAGGCCCGCGAGAGAAACACGTAGTCGCCCCCTTCGGCCGGAAACATGGCGGCCAGTTCGGCATAGCAGAGCGAACCGATCAGGGCGAACAATCCGCCGGCCAGCCAGACGCCGATCACGGCCAGCGAGTCGGGCACGCTGGCGGCGATGAGAGGCGCCGTCTTATACATCCCCGAGCCGATGATAATGCCGACGATGATCGAAGTCGAATCGAACAGCGTCAGCCGGCGCTGAGGGGCGGCCGGGGAAGCGAAATCGTCAGCGCTCATGAGAATCCGGCGGCAAAGGGGACTACTCGAAAAAATGCGCCGCCCGGATGCAATAGTCCTCGTCGATCTCCGCCGTCAGCAGCTCGGTCGCGGCGCCCATGGCTCAAATATAACCGCGGCCTTCTGCCGAACATTCGGCCTTAAGACTCGAAAAACTGGGCTACCGAGATGCGAAACTCCTCATGGATTTCCGGCAGCGCGAGGGTTTCGTCCGCCTTCAGCGAGAGCGGCGGCGCGCTAGGCCGACAGACGCTGACCGATTCTTCATCAGGATCGCACAGAACCACGGCGAGTACGCCCGCTTTCAGATACTCGGCCGCTTTGGCCAGCAACTCGGGCCAAGAGTCGCTCGGAGAGAGGACTTCGAAGACGATTTCTGGGGCGAGCGAGGGATATCCGCGAGGCGCCGCTCCGCGAGGCAATCGCGCGAAACTATAGTAAGCGACGTCGGCCCCGCGAACGCTATCGGGGTCGCGCTCGGTGACGATGCCCGCGTCGTTCGAAAGCGCGCGTCCTAGATCGCGCCCTTTGAGAAATTCCTTCAACAAGTGGCCGATTTGCAGGCAGACTTCGCCATGGCGAGCGCCCGGCACGTTCATCATGACCGGCACTCCTCGCATTAATTCCCTCGGCTGGCCAGAATCGGGGAGCCGAAAGAATTCTTCCGCCGTCAATCGTTCGGTCGTCGTGGCCATTGTTGTAGTCTAGCCGATGTTTTCAAGCGGTCGGTCGCGCCGCACATAGTATATTTAAGTATAGTCGAAACTCTCCACCGTGACACGGCCTTTCACCAATCTCCCACGGCCCCGTCGGCGTAAAACGACCGCTGCAACAGCTCCTGCTCGAAGGGGTGCTTTTTGACCTCGGCCTCGTTGATTTCGATTCCCAAGCCCGGCCGATCGCCCGGCCGCACGATGCGGCCGTGCGGCTCGACGACGAAACCCTCCTGGACGACGTCGCCGCGCCAGGGCACGTCGAGATGCACTGCTTCGCAGATGATATAGGCCGGCGTGGCGAAGCCCAATTCCAGCGAAGCCGCCGTGCTCACCGGACCTTGCGGATTGTGCGGCGCCAATGCGACGCGATACGCCTCGCATAGTCCGGCGATTCGCCGGGCTTCGCTCAAGCCGCCGCAGTGGGTGATGTCGGGTTGCAAAATACTGCAAGCCTGCTGCTCCAAGAAGGGGCGAAAGGCATGCTGGCCGATCAGCCTTTCGCCGGTGGCGATCGGCGTCGCCACGGCGCGCTGGATTTCGGCAATCCCTTCGACGCTCTCGGGCCAACACGGTTCCTCGAACCAGTACAGGCCATAGGGTTCCAAAGCCCGCGCGAACCGCAGGCCCATCCGCGGCGAGGGCCGCGCGTGGCAATCGACCATGATGTCGATCGCGTCGCCCACCGCGTCGCGCATCGCCCGCACGCAGGCCTCGGCATATTTGATCGGCCGCAAGCCCTCGATCGGCGCCGTCTCGGGGACGGCCATCGACTTGAAGGCGGTGAAACCGTCGGCGACCGCTTTGGCCGCCAACTCGCCGAAGCGGCCGGCGTCGGCCGGCGTGGTTTCGTAAAAATCTTCCATCTTGCCGCCGCCCAGATGGCAATAGGTCCGCACGTAGTCGCGCACCGGGCCGCCCCACAGCTTATGGCAGGGCACGCCGTGGATTTTCCCCAGAATGTCCCACAAGGCGATGTCGATGCCGCTGATCGCCGTGGCCCGCACGACGCCGTTGGCGTGCCAAAAATGCTGGCGATACATCATCTGCCACAGGTATTCGATGCGCGTCGGATCCTCGCCGATCACCAGCTGCGCGACATCTTCGATGGCGCCGACGACCGCGCGCGTGTGCCATTCGAGCGTCGCCTCGCCCCAGCCCCACAAGCCCGGCTGATCGGTGAGCACCTTGACGAAGATCCAATTTCGCATCCGTGCATGGCAGACATGCGTTTCGATCGCGGTAATTTTCATCGCTTCGGATCTCATGAAAGACTGCAAGGCGGCTTGGCCGACCAAGTTGACACCGCTCGCGGCAGCCAGTCAACTGGGGCAGCGAAGTGCTCTCACAAAGGCTGGACATGCCCACTACAATCCTCGACGGCGTCGTGCCGATTATCCCGACGCCATTTACCGCCGACGAGCAGATCGATTTCGACGCGCTGGCCGCTTGCGTGCAATTCGCCGCCAAGAGCCGCTTGGGCGCCGTCTGCCTGCCGGCATACGCCAGCGAGTTTTACAAGCTGAGCGACGCCGAGCGGCGTCGCGCGGTCGAAACGGCCATCCAGTCCGCCGGCGGCAAGCTGGCCGTCGTGGCCCAGGCGAACCATCCTTCGGCCCGCATCGCGGCGCAAATCGCCGCCGACTACGAGGGCCTCGGCGCCTCGCTGATTTCTTTCGCCTTGCCGCGCATCTTTGCTCTGAAAGAGAGCGACCTGCTCGATTATGCAAGCGCCATCTGCCGGGCCGTGAAGCTGCCGGTGCTGATTCAGGACTTCAATCCCGGCGGGCCGACGGTCGGCGGCGACTTCGCCCGGCGGCTGGCCGGCGATTGCCCGAACTTCCGCTATCTGAAACTCGAAGAATCGCTGATGGGGCCGAAGATTCGAGGCATCATCGACGCCACCGAAGGCCGAATCGGCGTGCTCGAAGGCTGGGGCGGAATGTATCTGCTCGATCTGATTCCGGCCGGCATCTGCGGCTTGATGCCGGGCCTGGCCGTGGCCGACCTGCTGCAACAAGTCTGGCAGTTGGTCCACAGCCACAAGGACGACGAGGCGCTCGCCATCTTCCAGGTCGTGCTGCCCCAGGTGCTCTACGCCTTGCAGAATTCAGAGCTGTTCAACTGGATGGAGAAACGGCTGCTGGTCGCGCGCGGCGTGATTCCCCAGGCGAGCAGCCACGTGCGCAAAGCCACTTTCACGCCCGACGACGCTACGCTTGCCTATGGCGACCAGCTCAATTCGCAGATCGTCGCACTGGCGCGCAAGTTCGGCCTGCCGCCGGGCTGAGGTTCTCGCTCTCCTTGAAACGAGCCGTCGATGGTCCGTGACGAGAATCCTTTTCGGACGCCCGAAGAGGTCGGCTCTCAAAGCGGCGATAGTGTGGAATCGCCCGCTTCCGACCCCGTCGCGCGCCCCAGTTCGGTCCGCGCCTGGGTCTTGGCCTGGCTCTGCGCGGCGGCGGCCATCTCCTACATTCATCGCAACTCGATCGCCGTCGCCGAAGAAGCGATCCGGCTCGATCTAGGGCTGACCAAAGCGCAGATGGGCTGGGTGCTCGGCTCGTTTTTTTGGGGCTATGCCTTGTTGCAAATTCCTGCGGGCTGGATCGGCGATCGGTTCGGCTCGCGCGGACCTTTGGCCGCGTTCGCGGCGGCCTGGTCGGCGGCGACTGGATTGATGACCCTGATGACGGGCTACGCCGGCTTGATGACGCTCAGGTTCGCTTGCGGCGCCGCGCAAGCCGGATTGTTTCCCTGCTCGACGCGCACGATGGTCGATTGGCTGCCAGCCACGCGCCGCGGCTTCGCCTCCGGCGCGCTCGGCAGTTGCATGTCGCTGGGCGCGGCCTTGGCGCTGCCTTTGACCGGCACGTTGTTGGAGCTTGGGCTGCCTTGGCGGACCGTGCTCGCGCTTTACGTGGCGCCGGGCATGGCGTGGTCGTTGGGCTTTTACGTTTGGTTTCGCGACCGGCCGGAAGACCATAAGAGCGTCAATGTCGCCGAATTGGCGTTGATTCGCCGCCAGACCACGCCGGCCGAAATTGCGTCGCGCGAGACGAAACGTCCGGCAACCCCTTGGCTATTGATCCTTTCGTCGTCCCCGCTTTGGTTTTTGTCGGCGCAGCAGTTCTTTCGCGCGGCCGGCTATATGTTCTATGCAAGCTGGTTTCCCACGTTCCTGAAAGAGACCTACGGCGTTTCGACGGAGCAATCGGGCTGGCTGACCAGTTTGCCGTTGTTGGCGGTCGTCGTCGGTTCGCCTTTGGGAGGCGCGCTGGCCGACCGGATTCTTTCGCTTACCGGCAGCCGCCGTTTGAGCCGCCAAGGCGTCGGCGCGGCCAGCATGTTGCTCTCGGCGCTCATGATCTGGCCGGCCTGCTCGATCGCCGATCCGCTGGCGGCCGTGTGCGTCTTCAGCTTAGGCTCGTTTTTCGCATCGTGGGCAGGACCGGCGAGCTATGCGGCCAGCATGGATCTCGGGGGCCGGCACGTGGCCACGGCCTTTGCGATCATGAACATGTGCGGTAATTTCGGCGCCGCGGTTTTTCCCGGCGTCGCGGCCGAGTTGCAAACCAGGTTGCATGGCTGGAACGCGGTGTTAATCATGTTCTCGCTGATTTATATTGCAGCGGCGGTCTGCTGGCTGTTCGTCAACGTCGATCGCCCGATCGAAAACCGGCCGAGCGAGCTATGAATCTCCGCGCGATCTCCTCGACGAACTGCGAACTCTCGTTTATCGT
>DATNEC010000098.1:0-2604 GCA_035606815.1 Pirellulales bacterium | reverse complement strand
GCACTTGCTTTCCTGGCGGATCATATCCAACTCGTAATAGACGAGCATCGACTCGTGGACCGGGTGCGAGATCACCAGCGGCAGGCCGGCCTGCACGAGCTTCCGCAATTGGTCGGCGCGAATGTCATCGTCCGCGCCGCGGCCCACGATCACCGCCTCGGCCTGCGAACCGCCGAGCAGCCCCTCCCAATGCTCGACGATCGGCGCCAAGGGGGCGATTTCGCGAACGGCCGCGGCGGCCTGCCCGACGTCGTGCGCCGACACCAATTCGTGCTCGTGGCTCGCGGCGACGGCGGCGGCCAGTTGCAAAGCCTGCAGGTCGGCCCCGAGCAAAGCGAATTTCATGCTGGTTTCAATGCCCCCCTCTAGAGCCGGCGAATATGAAAGCCGCCATCCACTTCGAAACGGTCGCCCGTACTGTAGGGGAAATAATCTTGCACCAGCGCGGCCACCGCGCGGGCCACGTCTTCCGGCTGCCCCCATCGGCCGAGCGGCGCCAGGCCGCCGGCGAACAGGGCGTCGTACTTTTCCCGGACCGGCTCGGTCATGTCGGTCGCGATTACCCCTGGGCAAACCTCGAAAACTTGGATCTTTTCGGCCGCCAGCCGCTCGGCCCAAAGCAAAGTCAGCATCCGCATGGCCGCTTTCGAGAGACAATAGTCGGCGCGGTCCGCGCTGACGGCGTAGGCCGAGATCGACGAGATGTTGATGATCTTCGCCCCCGGCATCGTTCCGCCGGCGATCAAGTCCAGCATCCGCCTCGCGGCCCGTTGCGACAGAAAAAACGGGCCTTTCAGATTGGCGTCGAAGACCTTGTTCCAGTTTTCCTCGGTGGCTTGCAAAATATCCACGCGGCCCGGCGAGGTGATGCCGGCATTGTTGACCAGCACGTCGAGCCGGCCGAACTCGGCCAGCGTGCATTCGATCAGCCGCTCCCGATCGGCCGCGACGGAAACATCGCCCTGGCAGGCGATCGCGCGGCCGCCCTTGGCGGCGATCGCCCCGGCCGTCTCGCGGGCCGCCTCGGCGTTGGACGTATAATTCACGACGACTGCATGGCCCAAGCCGGCAAGTTCTAAGGCAATCGCGCGACCGATCCCGCGCGAGGCGCCAGTGATAAGTGCAGCGCGAGAATCGGACATGGATGGCGGCGCGGGACGAATGGCGGATAGATAAAACGTGGCGGGTGCAACGGCCCCTCGATTGTAACGGTTTCGCCTCATAGCGGCGACCGGAAACGCGTTGAGCAAGCGTCCCCGCTTGCTCTCCTTGCGTTCGGCGGCATGCAATCACTCTGCGGAGAGCGCAAAGGGGGCGCTTTTACTATGGCCCGGCTTGCCAGTTAGGGCGTCGCCATCCCTTCCCCCAGCGCCTGCTGACAACGGGCCAGCAGCTTGTCGCACCGCAACGCGCGCAGCCGAGGTTCGGCTCGACGAAAGTGCTTCCGCGCGGCGCCGACATCGCCCGCCGCCGCCAGGGCCAGCGCCAGTCGGGCTTCCGTGATGTCAGCGGCGGCCCCCGCCTGGCCGTTCGACCGGGCGAACGCCTGCTGCGCACGAAACGCCGCCGTCAATCGCTCGACCGCCAGGCGGGCATGGCCTTCCGCCAGGGCGATCATGCCTTCCACCGCCTGGGCGAACTTCCCCGCCAAATCGCTCATCGCCTGTTTCTTGGCGTGCTGCAGCAAGTCCTTGGCCCGCGCGACATCATCGTGCTCGTCAAGCAACGCGCCGGCCAAGTCGATGAGCACCGCGGGATCGTCGGGCGCGTACTCGAGAGCTTTCTCCAGCGCGGCCAGCGCCATCTCGCGCTGGTTGGCCGACCGGTACGCCGAGGCCATCAGCAGCGTCCAGAATTTCGCCGGCGCAATTTCGCCGTTGGTGGCGAACGGAAGCACGAGTTGCAGGGCCTCGTCCATCCGGCCGAGGCCAGCCAAGGCCTTCAATTCGTGCCAAGCGATCGCGTAAGGCGCCAACTTGCCGCGCAGCGCCGGCAAGAGACGCAAGACTTCGTCCCAGCGGCGCCATGAATCGGCCTCCACGAGCCGATCGTATCGCATCGCTGGCAGGTGCGAGACAAGAGCGAACAGCCCGGGCAATAGCAGCCCGGCCGCGAGCAGCCCATCTTGCCAGCCCCAAGGCCACGAGTAGAGCCGGCGCAGTGCAAAGCCGATGGCGACCAGCACCGGCAATTTCCAGTTGGCGGCATACGAGCGGGCCACTTTGACCAGCAGGCGGTGCAATCCGCCGCGAGTGTGGTTCTTGGCTAGGTCGCGGGCCGTAATCAGCGGATTGAGTTCCAGCGTCGCCGCGTCCTTGGCGACGAAATCGTCGGTGTGCAAGACGATGTTTTCGTAGCCGCGTTCCTTGAGCGCCAGTACGGCGACATTCGCGGAATCGGCTTCGAGCAACTCGCTGACCGTGCGGCCCGCACGGTTCTTGGCGGTCAACAGGTATTGCGCCATGGGTTCGCCGGCGGAATGAGGTCGAAGAAGAGACGCGTGACGCAACGATTGGACCAGGCCCAATCAACGTAACGCGGCGGCGGGCAGGCGGCAATCAAGAATTCATAGCGGTTTTTTTCGACTGCGCTTGCCTTTGAAGA
>DATNEC010000090.1:0-2357 GCA_035606815.1 Pirellulales bacterium | reverse complement strand
AGCGAAGCCGAATGGGAGTATGCGGCCCGCGGCGGCTTGACGCAAAAACCTTTTGTTTGGGGCGATGAGTTTCGCCCCGACGGTCGATTCATGGCCAATAGCTGGCAGGGCCGGTTTCCCCACCAAAACACCAAGCAGGACGGCTGGACGCGGACCTCGCCAGTGGGAACTTTCGCGGCCAACGGCTTCGGGCTGTTCGACATGGCCGGCAATGTCTGGCAGTGGTGTTCGGACTGGTATCGCCCGGACTACTACGCGGACAGCCCGGCGAAAGATCCCCAGGGGCCGGTCGACAGCTTCGATCCGCACGAACCGGGGATTCCCAAGCGCGTGCAGCGCGGCGGCTCGTTTTTATGCAGCGATCAGTATTGCTCGCGCTACATGCCGGGCGGACGCGGCAAAGGCGCCTTGGACACCGGCACTTCGCATATCGGCTTCCGCTGCGTGCGCTCGGGGCGATGAATACGGGAATGCGGGGGAACCACAGAGACACGGAGACGCCGAGGACGAAGAAGAGAGCAAGAGTTGACGAACCATGTGCGCTGGTCCGCATGATTCCGCTCATGCGAACGGAAGGGCGTCCCCAAGCGCCCCGGCCGGCACACTCGCTCGATTTTTTCCTCTACTCTAGTTCGATCTCTGTGCCTCTGCGTCTCTGTGGTTCACCCTAGTTCGCTTCCTGCGCCTTCTTGCCCGGCTTCGGCGACTCGGGCGGCGGAGGACGCCAGGCGGCCGGTTTGGGATGCTCGACCGTCAAGGGCAAGGAATCGCCGAAGTTCTTCTGTTCGGCGGCCAGGCGCGCGAGCATGTCTTTGACGCGTGCCGACTGGGCCGGATCGGCCGCGAGATCGTGGATTTCGTCGGGATCGGTTCGCAGGTCGAACAATTGGGTGATGTCGACCTGCGGGTAGCGGATCAGCTTCCAGCGGTCGTCGCGCAGCGCGCGCTGCACGTCGCGATAGGCGAAGAACAGCTCGCGCCGCGCCGTTTGCGTCTTGCCGGCCAATACCCCGGCGAAGCTGACTCCATCGAGGCCCGCGGGAATCTTGGCGCCGACGAGATCGCAGAGCGTCGGATAAATGTCGAGCAGGTAAACCAGCGCGTCGCTCCGGCCGTGCGGAACGCCGGGGCCGGCGAAGACCAGCGGAACCTTCATGCCCGCCTCGTAGAGATTCTGCTTGCCCATCAGCCCGTGGCTGCCCATCGCCAGCCCCTGGTCGGAAGAGAACACGACGAGCGTGTTTTCTTCGAGCTTCAATTTGCGCAAGGTTTCGAGCAGCCGGCCGATGTGAAAATCCATCCCGCTGATGACCGCATAGTATTCGTGCAACTGCCGGCGGATTTCCTGCTCGGTCCGCGGCCAGGGCGCAAGCCGCTCGTCGCGCAGCGTCATGTCGCCGTTGTCGAACGGGTGCAGCGGCAGGTAATTCTTCGGCAGCGGAATCTGCCGGGGCTCATAAAGATCCAGGTATTTTTGGGCCGCGATCCGCGGATCGTGCGGATTGCCGAAGGCCAGGTACATGCAAAACGGCCGCTCGTCGTCGCGGCTTTCGAGAAAGGCGATGGCGTCATCGATTACCAGCCGGGCCGGCTCGCCCGAAGTGCGTTCGATGTTTTCATCGACGTACTTGTTGATTTCGAACTGGGCCTGGATGTTGAGAGCCGTATTGCCGCGTTTGCCGTGATGGTAGGTCTGATAGCCGGCGTCGCGGAACGAGAGCGGGAAATTTGGCGCTTCGCCCGGCGCCAGCGGTCCTTGCCAGCGGAAATACGCCTTGCCGCTGAGCAGCATGTTGCGGCTGGGCGTGCAAACCGCCGGCATGTTGCCGCCGAGGCAGTAGGCGTTGGCGAAGCTGAAGCCGCGCTCGACCAACGAATCGAGCGCCGGCGTTTTGATGGCCGGATTGCCGAGCGCGCCGACGGTATCGGCGCGCTGGTCGTCGGTGAACAAGAACAGAATGTTGGGCCGCTTCGCGGAGTCGGCCGCCGCGGCGTGCTGACTTGCTAGCTGACCGACAAACCACGTAGCGGCCAGCAAACCGCCAAGGCCGGCGACGCGCGAGAAGTTCGAATTCATGGTGAGACCTATCCGGGGGGCCGGTATTGTTTCGGCTTGCCGTTGAGCCAACCGATAGCATACGCCGGCGCCAAGTCGCGATGAAGGCTGTGCCGTCAGGGGGTTTTCGCGAATGGATGATGATCATAATCCTTGACCCTCGCATCACCTCTCGCTACTATCGTTTTAGAAGACCGAGGCGCCACGATCGGCGCCTTGAACAGGCCAAACAGGCCCTCTGTGCAATTTGCCCAGACGGGCTTTTTTGTTCGGCCTCTCGCCAGTCACGCAAGCCGATCGA
>DATNEC010000088.1:0-3584 GCA_035606815.1 Pirellulales bacterium | reverse complement strand
CGGGCCAGGCTGACGATCTTCGGGTGCTTCATTTCCAGGCCCGGCGCCGGCCCGGCGAATTGATCGCGGACCTCGACAGGCAGGCCGCGAGGCAGATCCAACTCCTCCGGCGGAGCGACGAATTCCATTCGCGAGCGCGTGATCTCATAGAGCAATTCGACCGCAGCCGAATCGCCGGCCTCGATCGTCGGTATCGTGAAACGGAACGTCTTGCATTGGCCCGGCTTGACTTGGTACTCGATCTTGCCCCCTTCGCTGACCGTCTCGCCCAGCAAGCGCACCTGTTGTTCGGGCCAATCCATCGGAATCGGCGCCACGACGACGACATTGTGGCTGTCGCTTTCGGCCGGGCTGCTGACGCGGACCACCACGTTCAAGCGATAGGTCCGCGGATCGGTCAGTTCCAGGAACGGGTCGAGCGCGAATTCCTGGGTCGATTCGGCGCCTTTGCCCGTCGCTTTGAATGACGATTTGAAACCAGAGTTGGCCGCCTTGGCGCCCCGGCCGGCCGGTTTCTCTTTCTTGGCCGTTGCGTCCTCGGACGTTTCGGCGGCTGACTTCTCGGCGGCCTGGGCCGCCGCCAACCAGAGTAGACAGCCGAAACAGGCGACCGGCCAGAACTTGAGAAGTGCTGGATACATCGAAGCTCTCGTCGCGAGAATTGAATAGACAGGCAATATGGTCAGTATGTCCCGACTGGGAAAGCCTGTCAAAGTATTGGAGCTAGATGCCGCCGAACCGTTCCGGCCGTGACGGTAATACTGGTCTTTTCGCGCCGCCCCGATTTAGGTATCTCAGGGGGCCTCTTTTCCATCGTCCTCGGCCCGCGGGCCGTTCAGGACCGTTCGTGTCCGGGGAGAAACTGCGCGATGCAGGTGGTCATTTTGTGCGGCGGCCAAGGCACGCGCATCCGCGACGTGGCCGATGATCTGCCCAAGCCGATGATCCCGATCGGCGGACGTCCGATCCTTTGGCACATCATGAAGGGCTACGCCCAACACGGCTTCACCGACTTCGTGCTCTGCCTGGGCTATAAGAGCTGGATCATCAAGCGATATTTTCTCGAATATCACCTGGCCGGGGTCGATTTCAGCCTGCGGCTTGGCTCGCCCGCCCAGGTGCGGGTGCACGACGCGGTGGACGAAGCCGATTGGCACGTCACGCTGGCCGAAACCGGACTCGACGCCATGACCGGCTGCCGCGTCAAGCGGATCGAGCCGTACATCACCGGCGAGCGCTTCATGCTGACCTACGGCGACGGCGTGGCCGATATCGACCTGGCCCGCTTGTTCGCCTTTCACCGCAGCCACGGCAAGCTGGGAACCGTCACCGCCATTCAACCGCCCAGCCGCTTCGGCGAGATCGAACTGCACGGGCCGCGCGTCGTCGAGTTCATGGAAAAGCCGCTCGCCTCGCGCGGACGGATCAATGGCGGCTTTTTCGTTTTCGAGCGAGAGTTTTTAGACCGTCTGTCCGACGATCCCGCCTCGGTCCTCGAACGCGAGCCGTTGACCAAACTGGCGGACGACGGCCAATTGATGGCCTACCTGCACGACGGCTTCTGGCATCCGATGGACAGCAGCCGCGACTACAACCAGCTCAATCAACTTTGGTCGGAAGGCCACGCGCCTTGGAAAGTTTGGGACAAACCCCGGCTGCGCACCGCGGCGTGAGGAATGCGAGGCGTCTCTGTGGTGTTCTTCAGTTTCATCAAGAATCGATCCAGTAAACGCGACGGATAGGGATGACGAATAGCAAAGATGGTTTTTGGCGGGACCGGCGAGTGTTCGTCACCGGCTGCACGGGCCTGGTAGGCTCGTGGACGGTGCGAGCGCTCATCGAGCGCGGGGCGCACGTCGTCGGGCTGGTGCGCGATCGCGTCGCCCATAGCGAACTGGTGCAGAGCGGTCTCGATCGCCGCATCGACCTGGTGCAAGGCGGCATCGAAAACGAATCGCTCTTGGAACGCGCTCTCGGCGAATACGAAATCGAAACCGTGATTCATTTGGCCGCGCAAACGATCGTCGGCGTCGCCAACCGCAGCCCCTTGGCGACGTTCGAGACGAACATCAAGGGCACGTGGTGTCTGTTGGAAGCGGCCCGCCGCAGCGGCTTGAATCCGCAAGTCATCGTGGCTTCTTCCGACAAGGCCTATGGCGAACAGACGCAGTTGCCCTATACCGAAGAGGCTCCGCTCGAAGGGCGCCACCCCTACGATGCCAGCAAGTCATGCACCGACATCCTGGCGTTGACCTATCACCACACCTATCGCTTGCCGGTCTGCGTGACGCGCTGCGGGAATTTTTACGGCGGCGGAGATTTGAACTTCAATCGCATCGTGCCCGGCACGGTCCGCTCGGCGCTGCGCGGGCAGCGGCCGGTGATTCGCTCGGACGGCAGCTTCGTGCGCGATTATTTTTACGTGAAGGACGGCGCGGCGGCCTACTTGCACCTGGCCGAGTGCATGGCCCGGCAGCCGGAAATCGTCGGACAAGCCTTCAACTTCTCGACGGAAATTCAAGTGACCGTGCTCGAGTTGGTCGAGCGGATCTTGCGGCAGATCGGCTCGCCGCTGGCGCCCGACGTGCGCAACGAAGCCAGCCACGAAATCAAGCATCAATACTTGTCGGCCGCGAAGGCCCGCGCGCTGCTGGCATGGCGCCCCCGCTACGAATTGGATGCGGCGCTGGCCGAAACGATCGAGTGGTATCGGAGCTATTTCGCTGCGCTCGACGCGGCGCCGAACCGCATTCGCGTGGCGCCGTTGCGGAAGGCGGGCTGAAGATGGCTTGCGAAAGAATCCTGGTCACCGGCGCCAGCGGCTTCATCGGCGCCTCGCTGACGCGCGAACTGATCGCGGCCGGACACGAAGTGCATCTCACGCTCCGCGGCGAATCGCCACGCTGGCGGCTGGCCGGCTTGGAAGGCCGCTACGCGGCGCACCAAGCCGATTTGCGAGATCTCGCCGCCGTGCGCCGGGCGGTCGAAGCGGCCCGGCCCGAAATCATCTACCATCTGGCCGCCCACGGCGCCCTCCATCACGAGCGCGACCGAGCGGCCATCCTGGCCAGCAACCTGCTGGGCACGTGCAACCTGCTCGAAGCGCTCGACGGGCGAGACTATCGGATGCTGGTGCAAGCCGGCAGCTCGTCGGAATACGGACACAAATCGCAAGCCATGCGCGAAGACGACCGGCTCGAACCGCGCACCGACTACGCCGTCTCGAAAGCCGCCGCGACGATGCTCTGCCAGGCCGCCGCTTACGGCGGGCGACCTGTAACCACGGTTCGCGTCTTTTCGGCATACGGGCCGCGGGAAGATCCGAGCCGGCTCGTGCCTTACGTCATGGATTGTTGCCTGCGCGGCGAGCGGCCGCGAGTCACTTCCGGCGCGCAGCCGCGCGACTTCGTTTACGTCGACGATTGCGTCGAGTTGTTCGAGCGGGCGGCGCATTCGCCAGCCGCGCAAGGTCGAATTCTGCACGCCGCGAGCGGCCGCCGGCAAACCGTGCGCGAGATGGTCGAGACGATCGTCGAAGTTTGCGCGCCCGGGCGATTGACCGCCGAATTCGGCGCCGAACCCGA
>DATNEC010000202.1:0-10812 GCA_035606815.1 Pirellulales bacterium | reverse complement strand
CCGAAGCGCGTCAAAACGCTGCTCGTGGGAAACCTCGCGATTTGCAAGACGACTCGGTGTTTCACAGCGTCTCGCTCGTCGCCTTCCTGGCCTGGGTCGGGCTCGGCGCCGACGGACTCTCCTCTTCGTGCTACGGCCCGTCGGAAGCTTTCCATACGCTGCAATCGCATAGCTATCTGGCGGTCTTTTTATCGCTGGCGACGATCCTGACCGTGCTGGTCATCTCCGCCTGCTATAGCCACATCATCGAGGCGTTTCCTAGCGGCGGCGGCGGATATCTGGTCGCGTCGAAACTGTTGGGCCGGCCGGCCGGCGTCGTCTCCGGCAGCGCGCTGCTGGTCGACTACGTGCTGACGATCACCGTCTCGATCGCAGCGGCCGGCGACGCGCTGTTCGGTTTGTTGCTGCCCTACTTGACCGCCTGGGTCGAGTTTCTCCAACATTACGCCTGGTTTCATTGGCTGCCGCTGCCCAGCGACGCCTGGAAGCTGAACCTGGAGTTCGCGGCGATTGTCGTGCTGATCGTGCTCAATCTGCGCGGCGTGCGCGAGTCGGTGACGGCGCTACTGCCCGTCTTCATTCTGTTCTTGATCACGCACGTCTTGTTGATCGGGGCCGCGGTGCTATTGCACCTGACGAAAGCGGGCGAAGTCGCCGGGCACGTCGCCGCGCAGATCGACGCGGGGGTGAAAGACCCGAATTTCGGCCTGCTGGGAATGCTCACGGTGCTGTTGTACGCCTACTCGCTCGGCGGAGGCACTTACACGGGCATCGAAGCCGTCTCCAACAGCATGCCGGTGATGCGCGAGCCGCGCGTGGCCACCGGCAAGCGCACGATGCTCTACATGGCCCTCTCGCTCTCCTTCATGGCCGGCGGGCTGATGCTGGCCTACCTGCTGATGCGGGTCGGTCCCGAGGACGGCGTGGATGTGAACAAAACGCTGAATCAGGTGCTCGCCGAGCGCGTGATCGGCGACGTCGGCTTGTCGGGCGGCCGCTGGGACGGGGTGTTGCTGTGGGCCACGATGATCTCCGAGGGCACGTTGTTGTTCGTCGCGGCCCAGGCCGGCTTCATCGACGGCCCGCGAGTGCTGGCGAACATGGCCCACGATTCGTATGTGCCGCACTGGTTCGCCAATCTCTCCGATCGCCTGGCGACGCACAACGGCATTCTGTTGATGGGCATCGCCGCCATCGCGGCCTTGGCCTACACCGGCGGCCAAGTCAAGCAACTCGTCATCATGTATTCGATCAACGTGTTTCTGACCTTCTCGCTGTCGATGATCGGCATGAGCCGGCACTGGTGGTCGGAGCGCCGCTCGAACCCGATCTGGCGCCGGCGTCTGGCGTTGTTTGCGTTTGGCGCTTCGCTCTGCCTGGCGATTCTGGGCGTGACCGTCTCCGAGAAGTTCGAAGAAGGCGGCTATGTCACGTTGCTGGTCACCGGAGTGCTGGTGGGGCTGTGCTTCATCACGCGGCGGTACTACACGCGCGTCGTCGAGCGGCTGAGACGACTCGACGCCTCTTTGGGGCAGTTGGCCGCCAGCGGAGAACCCAACCGCGCCGAGCCGAATGCCAACGAACCGACCGCGGCGATCCTGGTCGGCGGCTATGGAGGCTTGGGCGTGCATACGCTGCTGAATGCGGTGCGCTTCGGCCACGGCCACTACAAGAACGTGATCTTTCTTTCGGCGGGCATCGTCGACTCCGGCAACTTCAAGGGCGCCGACGCCGTGGAAGATCTCAAGCGGCACACCGAGGCGACGCTCGCCCAGTACGTCGATCTGGCCCAGCGGCTCGGCACGCCCTCGACGTCGTATATGGCCATCGGCACCGACGCCGTCGATGAATTGGAACACCTTTGCCTGGCGATCGCCAAGCAGTTTCCCAAAGTGGTGTTCTTCGCCGGGCAGTTGGTGTTTCAGCGCGACACCTGGTATCAGCGGCTGTTCCACAACCAGACCGCCTATTCGTTGCAGCGGCGCTTGCAGTGGGACGGCGTGCCGATGGTGATTCTGCCGACGCGCGTTCGATAGTGCGCCGCCTACGGCAGATTCAGGCCGTGCGGCCACCAGCCTTCGAGCCTCAGGCGGCCCACGACTTCCACCACGACCGGCAGCCAAACCCAGCGGGCGGCGCGGCGGCATTCGTTCCACAGGGCCTTGACGCTGACGGAGATCGTCGCCGGCGTCCGATAACCCGCCAGGCTCGGCCAGAACCTCGGCACTTGTTGACAATACCGCAGATAGGGCTCGCCCAGCGTCTCGCGCAAATAGCGCTCTTCCGCGGGCACGGTCGCCCAGGCGTAGAACACCGCCCCGAGCAGGATTCCCGCGCCGAAGGTGACGCTTTCGAGCATGATCGCGGCCGACATGGCGATCAGGAACGTGCCGGCGTACAGCGGATTGCGGCACAGCGAATAGGGGCCTTCGCAAACCACCGTCAAACGCTTGCGCCCGCCGATGTAAAGCGTGGCCCAGAACCGCATCGCGGCGCCGGCGACGAACACCGCCCACCCCAGCGCCTCGAACGTCACACGCCCCCAGACGGCGTCGGGCAACGCCGGCGCCGAGAACATCGCGGCGGCCCCAAAGATCGCCACCAGCAACGTGCCGACCAAGCCGCGCGATCGAAAGGCCCAACTGGCCGCCATCTCGGTTTCCACGATGAACGGACTCCTGCGAAATTCAATTGCTCGAAGAGGCGACGTAACTCCTTGTCGCGGGTGAGGATGTTAGCTACTTTGGAGACCAGAAACAAGGCCGCTTCGAGGGCCAAAAAGGGCCGGCCGAACCGCGAGTCCGGCCCTGCGTCCATGCCGGGAGAAGTATTGCGATGAAGTCCTTTTTTTCGACGCTTTGGCTGGTGGCATGTTTGTCGACGGTCGCCCTTGGCGAGGGGCCTTGGAAACCCGCCGCCGGTCCCTTGGCGACCCGCTGGGCGAAAGACGTGGCGCCCGAGCGCGTTTGGCAGGAATACCCGCGGCCCCAACTCGTCCGCGACGGCTGGCAGAATCTCAACGGATTGTGGCAGTATGCGATCAGGCCGCGCGAGGCCGAGCGCCCGGCGAAATTCGACGGCGAGATTCTCGTCCCCTTTCCGATCGAGTCGTCGCTGTCGGGAGTGATGAAACGGGTGGCGCCCGGCGAGCAGATTTGGTATCGGCGCGCCTTCAAGATCGGCGAGGCTTGGAAAGGGAAGCGCGTCTTGCTCCATTTCGGCGCGGTCGATTGGAAGGCGGCCGTGTGGGTCAACGGCCGGAGACAGGGCGAGCACGCCGGTGGATACGATCCGTTCAGCTTCGAGATCACCGAGGCGATTCAAGCCTCCGGAGAGCAAGAAATCGTCGTGTCGGTTTGGGATCCGACCGACGCCGGGCCTCAGCCGCGCGGAAAACAGGTGAACAAGCCGGGCGGCATTTTCTATACGCCCACGAGCGGCATCTGGCAGACTGTTTGGCTCGAGGCCGTGCCCCAAGCCTATATTCCGTCGCTCAAGATCGTGCCCGACGTCGACCGTGGCGAAGTGCGGTTCAGCGTCGATACGATCGGCGTCAACCCGAACGATCGGATCGGCGTGAAGTTGACCTCGGTTTCGGCGGGCGACAAGAAGCTGGAAATCGAAGCGGTCTCGCCGCTTGGGCCGGTCGGCGAGTCGCTGACGGTCCGCATCCCGGACGCCAAGCCCTGGTCGCCCGACGCGCCCTGGCTTTACGCCGCCGCCGTTTCGCTGGTCTCCGCCGACGGCCGCGCGCTCGACGAAGTGCAGACCTATTTCGGTCTGCGGAAAGTCGGCCTCGCGGCGGACGAGCATGGGGTGACTCGCATCCAGTTGAACAACAAGCCGCTGTTCATGTTCGGGCCGCTCGACCAAGGTTTTTGGCCCGATGGCCTCTATACGGCGCCGACCGACGAGGCGTTGCGTTACGACGTCGAGATCACCAAGCGGCTGGGCTTCAATATGTGCCGCAAGCACGTCAAGGTCGAGCCGGCCCGCTGGTATTACTGGTGCGACAAGCTGGGGCTGCTGGTCTGGCAAGACATGCCTAGCGGCGATGCCTCGGTGGCGCCGGGCAAAGGCGAGATCTCGCGGACGCCCGAGTCGGCGGCGATCTACGAGCAAGAGTTGAAGGCAATGATCGACGGCTTGCACAACGCGCCTTCGATCGTCGCCTGGGTGGTCTTCAACGAGGGTTGGGGCCAATTCGACACGCCAAGAATCACCGAGTGGACCAAGCACTACGACGCGACGCGGCTCGTGGACTGCGCCAGCGGCTGGAACGATTTCCCGACGGGCGACATGCACGATATCCACAATTATCCGGCGCCGGCTTCGCCCCGGCCCGAGGCCCATCGCGCCGCCGTGCTCGGCGAATACGGCGGCTTGGGCCTGCCTCTGGAAGGACATACTTGGCTTGCCAAGAACAACTGGGGATACCGCAGCTATCCCGATCGGCCATCGTTGGCCGACGCCTATTGCGATTTGCTCGTCGGGCTGCGCCGGTTCATCGCCGAGCCGGGGCTGTCCGCGGCGGTCTACACGCAAACCACCGACGTCGAGACCGAGGTCAACGGCCTGCTGACCTACGATCGAGAAGTGCTCAAGATCGACGCCAAGCGGTTGGCGGCGGCGCACGCCAAGCTCTACCTTCCGCCGCCGGTCTACAAGACGCTGCTGCCCGCGTCGCAACAAGCGGCCCACGATTGGCGATTTACCACGAACCGGCCGGGCGAGGGCTGGTTCGCCTCCGATTTCGACGATCGATCGTGGCAAACCGGCCCGGCCGGCTTTGGCACGAAGGGCACTCCGGGCGCCGTCGTTCGGACCGAGTGGAGCGGCCCCGACATCTGGCTGCGGCGCGAGTTCGAATTGTCCGCGGACCAGCTTGGCGACGAAGCGCAACTGGCGCTGATCATTCACCACGACGAAGACGCCGAGATTTATCTCAACGGCCTGCTCGCCGCCAAAGTCAGCGGTTTTACGACCGACTATGTCCCCGCCGGCGTCAGCGACAAGGCCGCGGCGGGGCTGCATTCCGGCCGCAACGTGATCGCCGTGCATTGCAAGCAGACCGGCGGCGGGCAGTACATCGACGTCGGTCTCGCCCGCGTCGTGGAACGGTGAGCTCGAAGAATCCGCCGGCTGGAAAACCTCTCCCGCGGCCCGTTCCGAGGGGAAAAGAAGAGGCGCTGGTGGGAGTCGAACCCACGGTGGCGGATTTGCAATCCGCTGCCTTAGCCACTTGGCTACAGCGCCTGAATCATAAATGAAAGCGATTACCGCCAGCGTACATGCCTGGTACGCCGTACATTGCTTTGTACACCATGCCTGCGGCCCCTCTAACCAAATGGCCAAGGCGCTGAAGCGACTGAGAATAACAAAACGCAAAACCGCCAGCAAGCACGATCGGCGGTACAATGCATCTCGGCCGCACCTCGCAGGCCTCGATTCCCTTCGGCTGCCGATATGAAACTCCATTCCCTCTGCCTTTGTGCCGCGGCGCTGGCGTTGACTGCGCCGGCATGGGCCGATGAGGCGCTCGTGCGAGAGCAAGACCCTCGGAAAAACTGGGCGCAATGGCGCGGGCCGCTGGGTACGGGCGTCGCGCCGGACGCCGATCCGCCGATCGAGTGGAGCGAGACGGAAAATGTCCGCTGGAAAGTCGAATTGCCGGGCCTGGGGCATTCGACGCCCATCGTGTTCGGCGAGCGCGTGTTTTTGACCGCGGCCGTGCCGTATGGCGACGCATTGCCGCCGCGGCCAAGCGCCGCCCCCGGCAATCACGATAACCTGCCCGTCACCCGCCGACACCGGTTCGTGGCCCTGGCGCTCGATCGCGGCGATGGCCGCATTCTATGGCAGCGCAAGCTGCGCGAAGCGCTACCGCACGAACAAGGGCACCACACGGCGAGCCTGGCCTCCAATTCGCCCGTCACCGATGGCGAGCGGCTGTATGTGCTCTCCGGCACGTTCGGCCTCTATTGCCTGGACGTCGATGGCAAGACGCTGTGGCAGAAGGATTTCGGCCCCATGCAGTCATTGCACGGCCACGGCGACGGCGCCTCGCCCGCGTTGTACGGCGACACGCTTGTCGTCAATTGGGACCATGAGGGCCAATCCTTCGTCGTCGCCCTCGATAAACGAACCGGCCGGGAGCAGTGGAAAGTCGAGCGCGATGAAGTCACGTCCTGGGCCACGCCGATCGTCGTCGAACATGCCGGAAAGCCGCAAGTCATCATCAGCGGAACGAACCGGGTGCGCGGCTACGATCTGGCGAGCGGCAAGATCGTCTGGGAATGCGGAGGGCTCTCGTCGAACATCGTCGCGTCGCCCGTCTCCGGCGACGGGGTGGTGTTTGCCGGAAGCAGCTACGACAAGCGCGCCTTGCTGGCCATCCGTCTTGACGGCGCTCATGGCGACATCACGGGCGGCAAGCAAGTTCTGTGGAGCCGCTCGCGCGGGACGCCCTACGTGCCGTCACCGCTTTTGTATGGCGACGCTCTTTATTTCCTGACCCACTACCAGGGAATCCTCAACCGCGTCGACCCGCGGACCGGAGAAGACCGCCCGGGGCCGCTGCGGTTGGGCGGCGTCACGGAGGTCTATGCCTCGCCCGTCGGCGCCGCCCAGCGCGTCTACGTCACCGATCGAAGCGGCTTGACGCTGGTCATCAGCCACAGCGAGGCGCCGCGGCTGCTGGCGAGGAACCAACTCGACGACACCTTCAGCGCTTCCGCTTCGATCGCCGGCGGGGATCTTTTTCTCCGCGGCGAGCGGTTCCTCTACTGCCTGACGAAAGCTAATTGAGGAACGAGTTCCGCAGTTCTTCGGTCTATAAAGCCCCCATGCCCCGCCGAATCCAGTTCAGCTTGAGAGATTTGCTGGAGATCCAGGTGCTCATTGGATCGGGGTTGGGAATGATCTCTTTAACCGTTTGGTTTTGGCTCCGCATGCCGCGCTGGTGGGTCTTGCCCGCAGTGATGTTGTGCGCCTTCGGCTGCTTTGGCGCGGCAATTGGCGTCCCGGTGAAGCAGCGGCTGCTATTCGGGATATTCGGCGTCGTCGCGTGGCTCGTCTTTTGTGTTGGCTTTTCGGTACTGGCGCCATTGCTTTAGCCCATGCCCCGCCCTCAATTCAGCATCCGAACCCTGCTTTGGCTGACGCTGGTCGTGGCGGTTGGCTGCGCGATTGGTCGGCCTGCCCTTTCCGCCTATCGCGGATGGAGGGCAAGAAACTTGGCAGCCAGACAGTCTGCCTCAAGGAGGTCATGGCCCAGTGGAAGACCCCGCACTGGTCGAGCGGCTTTCACCGGCGAATTCTTCGACTGTGCCTGATCTCTAGGCACCCGCTCAAAAAGTGGGATTCGGTATCACCACCCTGCCGCGGCTTGGCTAGTCAACCAAGCCGCCGAAGCGGTAACGTCAGGCGTCTGCGCCTTCGCCGCGCCCCGGACGAGTTGAAACCGCCGAAAACCACGGTCGATATGCTTTGCCGATTATCGTTCGTCCCGTGCGGCGAACCACATGCGGCCGGCGTAATTCGCGGCATTCGCCGAGCGACGCCGCTCGCGAAAGCATGATCGAATCGATCCTGAACGCACAATATCGGGTCTGAAATGCCCTTGTTTTTTGCATCCACGCGGCTTGCCTCTTCGAAAAAGCCTGGTTTTCTCGGCAAAGGCCGCGCAGCGGCGCCGCCGAACTTGAAAAACCGCGCGGCCATATCGATCCTCATGGATATCGATCCTGAAGCGGCCGTTTTGATTCAGAATGTAGGCTCCCAAGGACGGATTGCCAGCGGGCGACCGTCCGCTAAGCTTGAAGGTTGGGCGAAGCGGCGTCTCTTTGCTCCGCCGCACGCTGGCAATCATAATCCTGAACCTCGGCAGCGCGAGGCCGAAGAAAGAACCGCTCATGGCCAAGAAAGCGAGCGCAAGGCACATCCTGGTAAAGACCAAAGAAGCCTGCGAAGACATCAAAACCCAAATTGCCGAAGGCGCCGATTTCGCCGAATTGGCCCGCGAACACTCCGAGTGTCCCTCGGGCCAAGAGGGGGGCGAGTTGGGCGAGTTCCGCCCCGGGCAAATGGTGCCCGAGTTCGACAAGGTGGTGTTTAGCGCGCCGGTCAATACCGTGCAAGGCCCGGTCAAGACGCAGTTCGGCTGGCACCTGCTGGAAGTCACCAGCCGCACCGACTGAGCGGCGGCCGCGATCGTTCGATCTCGTCATTCGATCTCATCAGGGAGGCATTCGATCGATGGACAATCCTTCAAGCGAGCCGGCGATGGAGGCCCCTCGCCCTAACTCTCTCCCGAAGGCAGAGAGGACCGAAGCGCGGCCGGCGCGCCGCTGGCGCTGGCCGATCGCGATCCTGGCCCTCGGCGCCGCGCTGGTGTTCGTCGTGCAAAACGTCGAGCGGTTCGAGAACAATGCCGCCGATCAAAACCTGGCGACGCTTTCGGCCATCGGCCTGACCGTGTTGCTGTTGGCGTTTTGGGCGATCTTTTTCACGGGGCTGCCGCGAGGCGCCAGAACGAGGTTGCTCGTGGGCGGCGTAGCGCTCATCGCCGGTTTCCTGTCGCTCGTTCGCGTGGACGGCGTCAGCGGCGATATCCGTCCGAAGCTGGTTTGGCGGTGGTCGCCCAAGGCCGACGCGCGATTGGCCAAAGAGATCGCGGGCGAAGGCAAGCCGGCCGATGCGACGATCGACCTGACGCAAACGTCCGACGACGATTTTCCGCAGTTTCTCGGTCCCTCGCGCAACGGCCAAGTCGTCGTCCGCCAAGCGTTGGCCCGCGATTGGGCGGCCCGGCCGCCGAAAACTGTCTGGCGGCAGCCGATCGGCGCCGGCTGGTCTTCGTTCGCCGTGGTCGGCCCTTACGCGATCACGCAAGAACAGCGGGGCGATCGCGAGTGCGTGACTTGTTACGAAGTGTCGACCGGCAAGTTGCTTTGGGCGCACGCCGAGGGCGGCCATTTCAACAAGCTGCTCGGCGGCGAAGGGCCGCGCGCCACTCCGACGATCTCCGGGGGCCGCGTGTACGCCTTGGGGGCCAACGGACGGCTCGATTGCCTCGACGGAGCTTCGGGCGAGGTCGTCTGGACGCACGACGTGCTTGCCGAAAACAACGCCCCTAATTTGGAATGGGGCAAAAGCTGCTCGCCAGCCGTCATCGACGATCTGGTGGTCGTCAGCGCGGGCGGCCCCGACGGCCATTCGCTGGTGGCGTTCGACAAGGCGTCCGGCGACGAAATCTGGCATGCCGGCGACGATCCATCGAGCTACAGTTCGCCGCTGCTCGCCACGTTGGCGGGCGTCGAACAGATACTGATCGTGAACCACCATGCGATCGTCGCCCACGACCCCGCCAATGGGCGCGTGCTCTGGCGATACCCTTGGATCGGCGACCAACCCAAGGTTCCGCAGCCCGTGCCGATCGGGGCCGACAAAGTGTTGATCGCCTCGGGTTACGGAATCGGCTGTATGCTGCTCGACATCAAGGCCGGGCCGGACGGCGAGCTATCGGCGAGCGAAGCCTGGAAGAAGCACAGCCTCAAACTCAAGCCGAAGTTCACCAACGTCGTACTGCACGAGGGTTTCGTTTACGGCTTGGACGACGGCCGCTCGCTGGTCTGCCTCGACCTGACGCGAGGAGAACGCAAGTGGCAAGGAGGCCACTACGGACACGGGCAAATTTTGTTGGTCGGCGATCTGCTGTTGGTGCAGTCCGAGGAGGGCGATGTGGCGCTGGTCGAGGCGACGCCGAAGCGTTATCGGGAGCTGACGCGATTCAAGGCCCTCGAAGGCAAGACCTGGAACAACCCGGCGCTCGCCGGACGCTATCTGCTCGTGCGCAACGCCGAAGAAGCCGCCTGCTACGAGTTGCCGCTCGAATAGCCCGTCGATCAATCAAAGTCGTAGTCCGGGTTCGCGGGATCGAAATCGCGGTCGGTCAGTCCTTGGTCGAACTTCAGCTTGAGATAGGAGTACTGCTCGAGCAGCACCGGTTCGGCGCCGGCCTCTTCGGGCCACTCCCACGACTCGAACCGCACCGGAACGTTCCACTCGCGATCGAGCCAGATTTTGGCGGTGGCCAATTTGAACTCGCCCGGCATTCGCGGATTTTCGATCTCAATCAGCAAGCAGGGCCGATCGTCGACTTTCTGATCTTCCACGAACTTGACGCGGCAGTTTTTCAGCAGGTCGTTTCGCTTGCCCAGTTTCAAGAGCAAGGTCGCCAGGTTTTTCATGCCCGCGTTGGTGATGGGATAGCGGTTGTTCATCATGGCCAGGTAGCCGGTCGGATCAAGCTGAACCGAGCCGACGACGCGGCCTTTCAATCCGGTCGTATGGCCGATGAGTTTGCCGTCGTTCTTGCCTGCGACATAAATCGCCTCCTGGCCGGCCGACGACTCGGGTTCGAGAAAACGCATGTAAACGCTGAAGGGATGGTGCCGGAGCTTCATTTCCAGCCGTTCTTGAGGCAGAAGTTCTCCTCCGACCCGTTCGCGCTTGACGAAGATGCAGGTGTAATCCTCGATCTTGTTCAGTGCGTCGAGCGAGTCCTGCGCGAGGGCCAGGGCCTTGGCCAGCGGCTGGTTTGCCGAGCGATCCGGCGATTGTATTGGCTTCGCCGCCGACCGGGCCGCCGGCGCTTCCGCGGGGGACGACGCGCGGCCGCGAGGCGACGAGGGCGGCTCACCGCAACCGAGCGCCAACGACAGCGCGCACAGCCACGCGGCAAAATGCGCGCTTCGTCCGTAGTTTCGCGTGCGCGGGAAAATGATTGCGCCTCGGGCGAAGGAACTGGCC
>DATNEC010000077.1:0-3880 GCA_035606815.1 Pirellulales bacterium | reverse complement strand
CGAGTCGCCAAATCCCTTATGCGAAGTTGCGGCGTGCGGACTCGCATAACATGCGTCTTTCATCGCGTCAATTTCAAGTGGGCACAATGTGCGTCGCCGCAACCTGCCCCATCGCATCTAGAGTTCGCGTTGACCCTGCCTGCGACCATGCTCGGCGCCGCAAGCGAGAGACGCCGCTGGAGGCCGCCGGCGCCGAAGGGATCGAACCAGCCGGAAGAGAAAGCCCGCCCTGGGAGCGCATGGCCAAGGTCGAAACCCGACGGCTGCTTGCCACGGCCCTCGACGCCTTGAGCGAGCCGCAACGGCGAACGCTGCTGTTGCGATATTACGGCAATCTCGAATTCAGTGAAATCGCCGAGTTGCTCGGCAGCCCTTTGAGCACGGCCTTGAGCCACAACCGTCGCGGGTTGTCCGCCCTGCGGCAATTGCTCGCGGAGAAAATCGAATGACGCACGAATCAAGCCCCTACCGCGACGCCGAATGCGGATCTCAAGCATCCCTCGACGAAGCGGCCGCAAACGAAGAAGCTTGGACGGCCTTGCGGCAATTGCTTGATGCCGCGCAGGGCGAGTTCGAAACGGCGCTCGGCGACCCGGCGGCGCTGGGCGACCGCCTGTACCGGCGGATCGCCGGGCGGCGAATGCGGCGGAGGACGCTAAGCCTGGCGGCGGCAATGCTGCTGGCTTGCGGCGCCTGGTTCGCAGCCAGCCGCCCATTCGACGGCGTGGCGCCATCGCAACCGCGCGCGGCCTTGGCGAGTGTCGGCGATTGGGATGACGATGCGTTGGATCTGGAATTGGCCTGGGCCGCGCGCAAAGCCGACGCCATCGAGTCGCAGTGGCGGCGGCCAGCCGACGAGGTGGCATTCGTGCGCCAGCAGATGGACGCGCTGGAAGCCGAGTTCGAGGGCAATTCGTTGTAGGCGGAAGCGGGCTAGTTTCCGAACATTCCAGTAAGAATCAGGAGTCAATCGATGAGGTTTGAAAAGACGATCGCGATGGCGGCGGCGATGTTGTTGATGCTGGGCCTGACGGCGCGAGCCGATGAAGACGAAGGCCGCCGCGCACCCGAAGCCGGCGCCGCACAGGACCGCGACGGCGAAGCCCGCCAGGGCGATGCGCGAAAAGGAGACGAGCGCGAGCGGCGGAACGACCGAGACGCCGCTGAGCGAGAACGCCGGCGAGATCGTGAAGCGGGCGAAGGGCGACACGACGAGAATCCGGCTGGAGAGCCAGGACGACGTCCACCGGCGCCGCCCGCGACGCGAGACCAGATGATGCGGCAGCAGCGGTCCGGGATGGGCTCGATGCGCGACGGGATGGGGCCGGGAGCAATGCAAGGCATGATGCCCGGCATGGGCCGGGGGATGGACGCCATGATGATGAGAGGCCCCGGCATGGGCCGCATGGACAGCCTCCGCGAAACCGATCCGGAAATGTTTGAATTGGAACAGACCGACCAGCGGCTCGATCGCGAGAGTCGCGAGTTGGCTGAGCACTATCGCCGGGCGCCGGAAGGTCCGGCCCGCGATGAGTTTCGCGACAAGCTGAAAAAGACGGTGGCGCAGCACTACAAGGCGCGGCAATCGCGGCGCGAGCTGGAAGTCAAGCGGCTGGAGGCCCAACTCGAACGGCTGCGCGGCGCCCTGGAAAAGCGCTCCAAGGACGCCGACGCCGTCATCGATCGCCGCATCTCGCAATTGCTCGGCGAAGAAGATTTTGGGTTCTGACCGCGTAGCGTCCCAAACGAGTGTTGCTCGTCCACACTAACCCGAAGCGCTAGCGAGGAATGGCCTTGTTTTCCCTCGCTAGCGTTTCGGGTTAGTGTCCTTTTTGGCCTCTTACGGACACTAACCGAGCCAGTTTTCGGTTGCTCGCCGGCCAAACGGACGACTATACTATACTTAAGTGGACCCCGATCCATTTGAGAATAGGTATGCTTCGCTTTCGCCTCTTTCCCGTGTTGATGGCGTTGGGAGTGACATTCAATCACTTTCATTGCATCGGCACGTCCGCACGGGCGGCCGGCGAAGTCAAGAAACAGGCCCTGCGAGCGCAGCTCGACGGCGGAACGCAGGATTTCGCGTCGCTCCCTAAGTGCGAGAACGAGACGGGTTGCATTTGCCGCGGGGCGATCTTCATTGCGCCGCCCTCCGGCGATCTCGCCGACCTGGCGACCTTCCAGTGGCTGCCCGAGCCGCGGCCGGCGATTTTCGAAGCCGCGGCCCCGGCGCCAAACAACCTCGGCGCCGCATTGTTGGAGCGTCGACACCGCATCGCCCCCATTTCAGGTAGGGCACTGCGCGCATTGCTCGGCTCTTTTCTGATTTGAGCCGTCTCTCTTGACGGTTTTGGCGCCGCGAAGCGCCGTCGCGCGCTTCGCCGCCCGTCATCCTCCGCCGCTGTGTTTGCGCAACTATGCGTCAAGGGAACCCGAATCGTGTCTAAATCGAACTCATCATCGAACCCGTCCATGCTTCGCGTCGCGTTGTCTCGCGTCACGCCGTCCAGCGGTTGGACGCGGTCTGCCTTCTGGCCGGGGATCGGCCTGACGGCCCTGCTGGTCGCCGCCGGGTTCTATCTTTGGTCGCCCAGAGGTGCCCATTCTTTGGCTGCGAAACGGACCGGCGGCGCCGCCGCGGAGAGCGCCGCCGAAGAGGGCGTCGTGCGCCTCACGCCGTCCAAGCTGAAAGCGGCCGAGCTGGGGGTCGCCGAAGTGCGAATGCGCGAAATCCAGGCCAGCCGCCGCGTGCCGGGCCAGATCGGCTACAACACGTCGCGCCGCTTGGAGATCAAGGTGCCCGCCGGCGGCGTCGTGAAGCGCGTCTTGGTGCTGCCCGGACAAACCGTGAAGCGCGGAGACCAACTGGCGCTGCTGGCCAGCGTCGACGTGGGCCTGGCGCGGGAAGAGGTGGTGCATTCGGAAGCCGACTTGCGCATCGCCGAACGCGAAACCGACTGGCTAGGCCAGATCGCGACCAATACCGAAGCCTTGCTCGACGAGTTGGGCGACGGCCCTGACGTGCAGGAGATTGAAAAGCAATTCAACGACAAGTTGCTGGGCGATCACCGCAACAAAATCGTCTCGGCATATTCCAAGCTGCGGTATGCGGCCCGCGCGGCCAAGGCCGCATTGGGATCGGGCAACTCCATCAGCGAACGGCTGCTGCAACAGCGCGTCAGCGACCGGGAAGTCGCCGAGGCGAATTATCTGAGCGTTTGCGAGCAAGCCAAGTTCGACGCCCGGCAGCAGTTGGCCAAGTCGCAGGCGGCGCTGGAACACGCCCGGCACCTGGTAGCCGTCAATCGCGAGAAGCTGAAACTGTTGCTCGGCCCGTTCGCCGAGATCGCCCGCCACGACGACGAGACGCTCTGCGAGTTGGTCTTGCGATCGCCCCTGGACGGCAAGGTGGAAGACCGTTTCGTCAGCGACGGCGTGCAATTCGTCGCCTCGCAGACGCTGTTCGCCCTGGCGAATACCGATACGCTCTGGGTTTCGGCGCAGATTTACGAGCGCGAATGGGCCGCCTTGGCCGGCGGCGACGTCAAGGAGCTGAAGGTCGAATCGCCGGCGCTGCCGGGTTACGAAGTGGCGGCCAAGGTGCAGTTCTTCGGCGTCGGCATGTCGGCCGAAACGCACGCGGTGCCGCTGGTCGCCGAATTGCCGAACAGCGAGAGTCGTCTGAAGCCCGGCATGTTCGCCTGGGTCACCGTGCCGCTCGGACCGCGGCGCGAGGCGCTGGTCGTGCCCGCCGGGTCTTTGCTGCGCCATGAGGAGGAGGCCTTCGTATTCGTCGAACAATCGCCGGGCGTCTACCGCAAGGCCGTGGTGACGCCGGGCCTGGAGACGACCGAGTTCATCGAGGCGACCTCCGGTCTGC
>DATNEC010000070.1:0-8324 GCA_035606815.1 Pirellulales bacterium | reverse complement strand
GTCGGCGTGGCCGGCGAGTTCGGCATGGCCGTGGCCATCGCCCGAGGCACGCCGAGCCGGCCGCTCTGCGAGCCGGAAGATCTGTACGACGCCAAAATCGCGGCCGTCAGCGAACCGGCTTTGCGAATGGGCATTTCGCCCGGCATGACCGGCCGCGAAGCGGTGGCCAGGATGCTCTCGGCAGAATGAGTTTCCGCCCCGCGGCAGCAACGCGGTTGGTTGCGACTGCGCCGCGCTAGGCTGAAGCATGACCTCCCGCCGGGGCCGACTTCGAAGCGACTTACGTCAGCTTGGCCATGGCGGCGACGAGTTCTTTCACCGCATCGACGCTCTTCTGGAAATCGCTGCGCTCTTGCTGGGTCAGTTCCAACTCGATCACGCGCTCGACGCCGCTCGAGCCGAGCACGACCGGCACGCCGACGAAATAGCCGCCGACGCCATATTCCTTGTTGCAATACGCGGCGCAGGGAATCAACCGCTTCTTGTCGCGGACGATGGCCTCGACCATCTGCGTAACGGCCGCCGCCGGGGCGTAGTAGGCGCTGCCGGTCTTGAGCAGGCTGACGATTTCGGCGCCGCCATGCCGCGCCCGCTCGACGATCTCTTGCAATCGCTTTTCATCGAGGAGCCGCGTGACCGGAATGCCGCCGACCGACGTGCAACTGGGCATCGGCACCATCGTGTCGCCGTGCCCGCCCATCAACAAGGCCGAAACGTCTTCGACGCTGACGCCCAGTTCCATCGCCAAAAACGTGCGGTAGCGGGCCGTGTCGAGCACGCCCGCCTGGCCGAGCACGCGGTGCGTCGGAAAGCCGCTGACCTGCCAAGCTCGCTGCACCATCGCGTCGAGCGGGTTGCTGACCACGATCAGGATCGCCTCGGGGCTGGTCGCCTTGATCTCCTGGGCCACGGCGCCGACGATCTTGGCGTTCGTGCCCAGCAGGTCGTCGCGGCTCATGCCCGGCTTGCGCGGAATGCCGGCCGTAATCACCACCACGTCGCTCTTGGCCGTGTCGGCGTAGTCGGTCGTGCCGACGACGTTCGAATCGAAGCCCACGATCGGCGAGGCCTGCATCAGATCGAGCGCCTTGCCCTTGGGCATGTTCTCGGTCTGCGGGATGTCCAACAGGACAATGTCCCCCAGTTCGGCTGCCGCACACCAGTGGGCAGTCGTGGCGCCGACGTTGCCGGCTCCGATAATCGTGATCTTGGCGCGACGCATGGGCGGTCCCTCGGCGGAAAGAGAATTGGCGATCCGACTTGTGAGTATCCGGTTCGAGGCCCGATCGTCAAGGGGCGGGCGGAGGGAGGTCGGAGATTGGCGGCTGGCGGTTGGGGATTGGTGAAGAAGCAGAGATGTGGTCCAGCATTGCGCGGAACTGCGCTCGACGGCCCTTTTGCTTGGCCGGCTAATGATAATCTTGTTGCCTGGGGCAGAATCGCGTCTTAAACTGCCGGTCAGGCGCCTGGCATGACTCGACTGCGACGCAAGCGGCCTTGTTCCGAGGCTGGAGGACGCGTTGATGAACGGGTGGCAAGAACTTCGCAACCGTTTCTCGGACCGCGACTACCTGCGTTGGCGCCGGAAACGCAGGCTGACCCGGTTTTTGCTGACCATCCTTTCGTTGGTCGTGCTCTCGCCAATTATCGCCCTGTACCAGATCTTCCAGATTCGCTCCGCTTTGGGATTCGCGTTCCTCGTCGGATGCGTCTTGTTCTTGCTCGCGATCTATCGCGCGCTCGGCCTGATCGGGCGACCCTATGTTCCCCCCGCAGAGATCGTTGATGAAGGCTGAGAGAAAACTCCGTACTCCCCCTCAACCAAATCGGGGCGGGCCGATGTCCTCCAGATCCAGGTCGTTCAGCGAGCGGCCGTCTTCGAGCGCCACCTTGCGAACGACTTGCTTGTGGAACCGCTCGTCGCTGCGGCCCAGCCGCCAGACGACCAGCCACAAGACGAGGATGCCGCCGACGAAGGCCACCGCGAAGCTGGTCGTGGTCCAGCTCGTGTCGGGCTTGATCGGCGGAATCCAGAGCGGTTCGCGGCCGATCAACAGCGGCGCCAACTGTCGCCGCACCAAGTCGCCCTGGTTGGCGGCCTCATCCGCATCGGCGTTCGGCGGAAGCGGCGCGTCGACCCGGTAGCCCCACTTCTTCATGAAGAAGCCGGCGACGCGCACCGTCTCGAAGATGCGTTCGCCTTCGGGAAATCCCTCGGGCAACTGCCGCACGCAAAACGTGATCGGATTGTTCTGCGAGTCGGGCGTGTCGAGTTCGATCTCGTAGTAGTGGTCGATGCCGAACCGGGCGACGATGTCCGGATCCTCGACCCGCACCCGCAGGGCCTGCCGCGCCGTGCCGAACAGGGCCGCCAGCTTGCCGCGCTGCGCCTTGGGGTGGTTGAACAGCGGCGCCACGAGCGAGTTCTGCGGCCTGCGGCGCAGCAATTCATGCGCGCTGGTCCGCCCGACGGCGGCCAGCAGTTGATAGAAGCACTCGCGGTCTTCCGCCGTCATATCGGGCCGCGGGCTCAGTTCGTCGAACAGCCCGGCGTCCATCTTCAAATCGCCCAGTTCGTCGTCGGGATACCAGGCGACTCGTTGGGCGACGAACACCGGATGCCGCCAGGCGCCCTCCTCACCGGAGAGCTTGATGAAAAACCCTCGCACGCTCGCACGCTCGTTCATCGGCTTGTCGGCCCGCCAGGCTTTGGGGACCGCCAGCGCATAGACGGTCGCCGGCAGGCGCTCGTCGCCGATCGCCAATTCGCAGCGATAGAACTTCGGCAGATCGAACCGCTCGACCACCTCCGGCAGCGGCTTTTCGATCGTCAACTGCGTGGCGCGGCCTTCGAACTCGAGGATCTCGCCGCGAAATTCTTCCGGGTGCTCGCTCAAGGCGCCGACGTCCTTCTCGGGATGCGTCCAGCGCTGCACCTCGGCGGCGCCGAAGCGACGGACGGCGAATAGCATTCGCCATAGCGCCTCTTCTTCGTCGGGACCGATCGGCCGGCCGTCGCGAAAAGCGCGCAGCTTGCTTTCGTCGACGCCGAACAGTTCGAGCATTTCTTTCGCGTCGGCGATTGGCGGCGGTTTGGGAGGCGCCCGCTCGCCTTTTTCTACGGGCTGCTTCGCCGTGGACGGTTGCGGCGCGGGACTATCTTCAGCCGCCGTGATTCGCGACGCGGCCGTCAAGCCACAGCACGCCGCGACGGCAAGCACGGCCGCTTGAAACGAAAACGTCGGCATGTCGTGATCTGGTTTCTTCAACCCGCTCTTCCAAACGCTACTCCCCACTCCCTATTCCTCGCTCCCCGCCTGTCGCTCGGCCATGCGAACGAACCGTTCGCGCTCGTCCGGTTCGACTTGCTCGTTCTTCAGCGTGCTGAGACCGTGGCGGGCCAACACGCGGGCCGCTTCCGGACTGCCGGCCGCGGGAATGCGGAACGATGTTCCGCGCCGCGTGCGACCCAAGACGAACCAAACCACCGCGAGACCGAAGGTCACGGAAACGACGACCGCCAGCACCGGCGAAACAGGGTCGGCCTGGCCGGGCGCCACGGCCGCGGTCGGGGAGATCAAATGCACGGTTTTCGCCAGCACCAGCGGCCAGGTGCGGATGCCGTCGCCCGCCAGGCCGGCTTGGCGCTTGTAAAAAAAACCCGTCAAGCGAATCGGCTGCCGCAGCTTGTCGCCGACGGGCAAGTTTTGCGGCGGGTCGATGCAATACGCCAGCAGCGGTTCGGCCCGATCCGTCGGCTCGATGACCAACTTCGCATAACGCTCGATGCCGTATTGATTCGCGACCGCCGGCAGGCTCTCGTTGCGGCGGACCGTCCCTTCGATCGTCACCAGTTCGCCGCGAAACTCTTTGGGCTGGGTGAACAATTGCGTGAACGTGACGAGGCCGACGGAAGCTTTTTCCAGCGTTTTTTCGTCGGTCTCTTGGCAGATGGCCAAGAGATGATGGAAGGCGTCGGCTTCGGCCGAGCGGAAGACCGTATCGTCGCGGACCTCGCTCAGGAATTCGGCGTTCACGCCGGGAAAGAATTTTTTGCCCTCGGGCAACGGCTGCTTGTCGCGGACTTCGGCCACGAACTCATCGGCTTTCAAGGGAACGCGGGGCTTGGGCGGCAAGCGCGTATCGAGCGGTTTTTTTTCCGCATCGCCAGGCGCCGCGCCGCGGTCGTTGGCAGCCGCCGGTTGGCGGCCGAAGCCGAACACTCGCCACATCTGCGGCTTTCGCGCCTCGGCCATCAACAGCATTACGACGGCGGTGGTTCCCACGAGCAGTAGCAGCCGCCACTGCTGAGTGCGGGCCGTGTAGTTGCGGCTGCCTTTGCCCTTCGGACGAAAATCGAGCATCGCTCACCTTCGGCCGGCGGTTCCTCGACCGGCGCGGGGAATGGATGTGCCTCAAGAGAAGATTACCTTGAGATTTTACCCCGCCCGGCCCAGGGCGCCAAGTTTGTCGCGACCGACCGCCGTCTTAATCGCGACCGCCACCGGATTTTATTCCTCGTCATCTCTCTGGTTTTCGCCGCTGATGCGGGTTTGGTTACCGCGATGGCATGCAAATCAGCCTAGTGGCGTTGGGCGATCTTCCCTAGAATCCGCCCCAATTTACTCTCAGGGCGAAACGATGCCGAGCGACAAAGAACTTGCGGCTTGCAAAGTCGAACCCGTTGATCCGCGTGGCTTCAACAGGTCGGTGCAATTGCCATTCGGCGTCAAGCCAGACCAAATCCGCCGAGCGATGCAAGACTTTCTCGACTTCCTTTGTTTCGTCAACACCCAACTGAATACCAAGCAAATCGAACGGCTGGAATCATTCCTGATGCCGGCCAATTTCAGCAGCATGGTCGGCGAGTTCATGGCCGCCGCGATTCCAAAATACTGCAAGACCGTTGTTCGGAACAAGTATCACAACGGCCACCCCGACATCCTGCCAAAGGGGCGCTATTCTCGCGATTCCATTTTACACGCGCCGGAGGGAATTGAGATCAAGGCAAGCCGCCATCGAAGCGGTTGGCAAGGCCACAACCCAGAAGACGTTTGGCTTTTGGTTTTCGTTTTCGATTCCAACACCTCGCGCGATGTCGGACTTGAAATCGAACCGAAGCCGTTCCGATTCATTAAAGTCGTCGGCGCGATGCTCCAGAAGGAGGACTGGAAGTTTTCAGGTCGATCCGAGACGAGCCGCCGCACGATAACCGCCAGCGTGACGAGGACTGGCTTCGATAAAATGGAGGCCAATTGGATTTACCGGGCGTCAGAATAATTGGGTCTGCCCGTGATAAGCGCCATTCGCACGGCCCCCCTTCGCGTCGATTGCCTGAAGACGTGGAATGGCGACTCGCGCCATGTCAAAGTAGTCTCGGATACGTTCGACGCCGATGCCTGCGAGCCCTGCGGCTTCGACCGCCGCGATCGTCGAACCTGAGCCCATGAATGGATCGACGATCAGTCCTTCGCCGAGCGGTAATGCGGCGCGAACCACCTGCCTTAAAAACGCTTGCGGTTTCAGACTGGGATGGTCGGCGATCACGCGTTCGCGTTTCGGCGTCCGCTCGCTGGAAATCAGATCGTCGAACGGCCGATCGTCCGCAGTGCGGCGCAGTCCCCCCGTCTGCCAGCGGCGCAGGCACTCGCCAACCGTCATCTTGGCCGGCAACGGTTTTCGGAAAATCCCCCACGGCTCATAGCAACCCTTGGGCATCGAGGAAACGCCCGGAAACTCGGCCTCGGCATTCTTGGGCCGATCGCCCCCCCGCAACGTACGCACGAGGCGGATGAGCTGGCCTCGAAATTCCAAGCCGCCCTCGACGAGGGATCCATAAAGCAGTTGCGCGATAAAGGCATTCGTGGCGACAAAGACGTGGCCGCCCGGCCGCAAGGCATGGAAGACCAGCTTGCTCCAATCGATGAAGAATTGCCGCAAACGCTCGCGCTCGCCCGCGTCAAGCGCCGTGAACCGCGGCAAGGGAGACCGCGCGTGACCGTCGAACGACGGCGGAATGCGCCATATTCCGCCGTTGCCGCTCGCCCGCTTCTCCAATTGGTCGAGGTCGTATTCCTTGATCCCGTAGGGCGGATCGGTCACGACAGCATGGATCGCGTTTTCAGGCAATCGGCTAAGCCATTCAAGGCAATCGGCGTGGACGATCAAAGACCGCCCAATACGGGCCGAATCGTACTCGAATACTAGAGATTTTGGGTGCGCTATCTCGTGCATCCACGAATTGTATCGCCGCCCGCAGTGTACAAAAGTCGCCCTCTATATGTTGTGCAAAACATGGACATGCTCTACCGCCTGTAGAAATCACTCTTCCAGCGGAACCCTGCTGCTGGCGAGGCGAGAGCGGTGCTCGCCTTTCAGGGCGTCAGCCGTTTCATTGATCGACGACGCCCGTCAAAATGCCCCGCCTTCCAGGCTCTCGCCGCCGGCCCGCGTGGTCAGCGCCATATAGACGTCGACGTCGATCTGGTCCTTGATGAACTGCACCGAGCCGTCGCCCAGCAAATGCAACGCCCCGCTGAAGTGCCTGCTCGAAGGCCCCCACAAACAGTCGATGCCTTGCCCGGCCGAGGGATAATAGGGCGTGTAGTCGAGCGATGCCACGGAGTCGGAAAAACTGGGCGTGTTCGCGTCGTAAATCAAGGTCGAAACGGCCGCCGTGCTGCCGTCGATCCAGACGGCGGCGTCTTGCTCGCGCGTTTCGGCGAGAAAGAACGTGTGCGACGAGCCGTCAACCAGGTCGCGGTGCCGCGTTTCCGATTGCGGATAGATCGCGCCGTCGGGCTCTTTCCAAATTTTGTCGACCGTCGTCCCGCCAAGCGCCACATAGTTGCGGATGGCATAGGTTGGCGAGAGGGCCACGTAGCGCGGTTCGCGGCTATAGTCCAATCCGACGAACGATGGGCAACGATAGAGGGGGACCGTCATCGCGGCGGCCGGCTGGTTCGCCGCGTCGAGCGACGAAAGTTGATAATTGACCCGCTCGTGCAGATTGCCTTGTTCCAGTTGCGGCAGAATCAGGCTGGCCCAACTGTGCAGGTGAAAGCTTTGCGGCTGCTGGCTCCAGATGCCGTTTTCGACGAACGTCGTCGAACTGGGCGGATAAACCAGGTGCTGCCCCTCGTACTGTTGAAAGGCCAGCCCGATTTGCTTGAGGTTGTTGCGGCACGATGCGACCCTCGCCGCTTCGCGCGCGTACTGCACGGCCGGCAGCAAGACCGCGACGAGCACGCCGATAATGGCCATCACCACCAACAACTCGACGAGCGTGAACGCCGACCGACGATGAAAAAACAACATGAAAATAGATCCTCTCGCTAACGTCTCTTGATCCGTGCTATCCGTGACATCCGTGGTCGAGTCGATTGAAGAGCAACCACGGATAACACGGATGCCACGGATCGGTTTTGTTTATTCAGCGATGGACGATCAACTGCGGCAGCGATTCTTTCAGCTTGCGCACTCCGGCATCATTGGTCCGCGTGCGGCGCAGATTGATGCTGACGAGCCGACTTAAGCTCGCTAAGCGCAACAGCCCTGCGTCGGTTACGTCCGTGTCGCTCAAGCCCAAGGTTTTGAGTTGCGGCAATTCGCCGATTGCGGCTAGGCCGGCATCGGTGATCTTGGTGCGGCCGAGATAGAGCGTTTTTAGATTCGCCAGCGGCGTGAGATGGGGGATGCCAGCGTCGCCGACGCCCGAATCGAACAGCGAGAGGTTTTCGAGGTCCGTGAAGCAGCCTAGCTGTTCCAAATCCGCATCGCTGACGGCGGTCCCGCCCAGCGCGACTTCGACGACCGGCCGGCCCGTTCGATCGTCGGCGAATTTGATTTTGCCGCCGAGCCGCTCGATCATCGCGATCGCCGCGGCCTCGTCGGGCGTGCGCTGGGCGCCGCAGCCGGCGAGGCAGCCCAACAGCCAAAGGCTCGACCAAAACAGCCGGTTCCGCGGCATAAAAAGACGTCGGCTCGTGCGATCCCGCGTGCAGGATAGCACATGCCTTGCCGCAAGAGCAACAAAACGGCGCAACTTCGCCCGTCCTGCATTTTCCGCTCGGCGTTCCGCGACCTCGTTGTCCGCGCTATTTACTCGCTCTCCACGTTGCCCAAAACCTCCGATTCCGCCAGCTTCCCATGCTCGCTCTTCACGTCGGCCAGCACGTTGCCGCTAAAGCTCACGCGGCGGCTTGGGGCGCCTTCCAGGGCCAGGGCCTTCGCTTCCAGCCCCGAAAAGTTGTTACCGGAGATCGTGATGTCGGACGTTCCTTCCAGCACGATGCCGCCCGGATGGTTCTCCTCGATCGGTCGCT
>DATNEC010000053.1:0-20590 GCA_035606815.1 Pirellulales bacterium | reverse complement strand
CCGGGCAAACCGCGCCGGAGGACGAAGGCGCCGTCGTCCGCGCGGCGCTCGAGGGCGTGGCGCTCAAAAGCCTCTGGGTGTTGGAGGGCCTGGAGCGGCTCGTCGGGGGCCGCTTGGAAACGATCCACATCGTCGGCGGCGGCGCCCACAATCGGCAGCTTTGCCAGGCGACGGCCGACGCTTGCCAGCGGCGCGTCGCGGCCGGGCCGGTCGAAGCCACGGCCATCGGCAATTGCATGCTGCAAGCTCTGGCCGGCGGCGCGGTCGGCTCGATCGCCGAGGCCCGCGAGCTCGTGCGCCGCAGTTTCCCCGTCGAAGAATACGAACCGAAAAACGCGGCGGCCTGGGAAGAAGCCTATGGCAGGTTTTTGCCGCTGTGCCAGTGAGGTCGCCGATGCTCGACAGCGAAATCAAAATCAACCGCTTCCTGATCCAATATTGCCGGATGCTGTTGGAAAACATTCCCGAGGAGCGGATGGCCGAGCAGCCGCTGCCCGGCGTGAACCATCCGGCCTGGATTCTCGGTCATTTGGCTTACTCGGCGAATGCGGCCGTCGGCTTACTAGGCGGCGAGAAAACGCTGCCGCGGAAATGGATCGTGCAGTTTGGACCGGGGTCGAAGCTTTCGGGGTCGCGCGAAGACTATCCGGCGAGCAGCGAGTTGCTGCAAGCGATCGAGCAAGGCTTTGCGCGGGCGCACGAATTGGCATCGGTCGCTTCGCCCGAACAGCTCTCGCAGCCGAACCCTAATGCCCGGTTAGCGCAGGCGCTGCGGACCGTGGGCGACGCCGTCGGATTTCTATTTACCGGTCACATGGGCGTCCATCTTGGGCAACTTTCGTCGTGGCGGAGAATGATCGGGCTGGCAGCATTGTTTTGAGCCATGCTGAGAGTTATCAATCTTCATGTTTTTCAGGCAACAAGTGACACCGCGCTTACTGCGTCCGGATTAGCTACAAAAATTCGACATGGCTCTGCATGCTTCCACGGTCCATCACGCCGTGAAGCATCAGAAGGACTTGCAATAATTGGCCTTGCGAATACTTTGTCGCATGGCAATAGGCAATCCCGCAGTGCGCGATGCCGCTGGCGGCGAGTTGCAGATAGTCGGCGTCGAACGTGACCAACACGCGTTCCTCGGCCGCGGCAAATTCCAACTGGTCGGAGTCGGTCATTCCGCACCGTCCTGCTTCCTGCGCCGTCAGCACGTCAACGTCGCGTTGGCGAAGGCCGCGAGACACGAGCGATGGGATATGCTGGTCGAAATAGAACCGCACAGATTCAACCACGGAGTCTTTCCTGCAACTTCGACGGGAAGAGCGGCTGTAACTTCTCCGCTAGCTCCGCATCGCACTTCAAGTCCGCTTCGATCTCGGACCGCCGATCGAAATAGTAGGCCAGCGCCGCATGAACGTCGGCTAGGGTAATGCCAGGAAACATATCGACGATTTCGTCGGGCGAGTGACCGCGCCGTTCGTGCCACACGACGATATCCATTACCCGGACACGGTATCCGGCGATGCAGGCCTTGCCACCGCAAACGCCGGGCGTTTTCGTGATATGTTGCGTCAAGACGTCATCCATAGAGAACCTCGGTTGATGGGTCGGAGTCCTACCACTAGTTTACCGTTCGCCCTCCCCTTTTGGCACTCCCGTCCCATCGCGTCACGGCGCCGAATCGCTAGAATAGCGGCGAAACTATTGTTTTCGGCCGGCGCGCGGCGCAATGCGCCAAGCCAAAACAGCAAGAACCGCGGAAATCCCTGCGTCATCTAGAACATCAGGAATTGCATCAATGGTCAACGTGGGTCTCGTCGGCATCGGCTTCATGGGCATGATCCATTACTTGGCGTACCAGAAGGCGCGCGGCGCCAAGGTCGCGGCGATCTGCACGCGAGACAAGAAAAAGCTCGCCGGCGACTGGCGCGGGATTCAAGGCAACTTCGGCCCGCCGGGCGCCGTCATGAAATTGGGCGACATCGCTCGCTACGAAAAGTGGCAAGACCTGATCGCCGATCCGCAGATCGACTTGGTCGACATCTGCCTGCCGCCGGCATTGCACCTGCCCGTCGCCGTCGCGGCCCTCGAAGCCGGCAAGCACGTGATCTGCGAAAAGCCGATCGCGCTGGAAGCGGCCGACGCGGCGCGGATGGTGAAAACGGCGAAGCGAACGGGCAAGCTGCTCCTGATCGGCCAAGTGCTGCCGTTCTTTCCCGAATATGCTTATGCCCGCCAGCTCGTCGCCGGCGGCAAGTATGGCCGGCTGCTGGGCGGACATTTCAAACGCATCATTTCCGACCCGTTGTGGCTGAAGGATTTTTACGATCCGCGAGCGGTCGGCGGCCCGGTGGTCGATTTGCACATTCACGACGCCCACTTCATCCGCTTGCTGTGCGGCATGCCCTCGGCCGTCTTCAGCACCGGCCGCTGGCGCGGCGAGGTCGTGGAGTTCATCGACTCGCAGTTTTTGTTCGAGGGCCGAAACATGGCCGTTTCCGCGACCAGCGGCGTGATCGAGCAGCAAGGGCGCAGCTTTACGCATGGCTTCGAGATCTACCTCGAACGGGCCACTCTGCTCTACGACTTTTGCGTGTTGGATGGAAAGCCGCTGGCCACCATGCCATTGACCGTGCTTACGCCCAGCGGCAAGGCGGTGCGGCCCAAGCTGCGCGAAGTCGACGCCTTTGCGTTGGAACTTTCCGAGGCCGCCAAGGCAGTTCGCACTGGCAAGCCTTCGGAATTGTTGGCCGGAGCATTGGCCCAAGACGCCCTGCTGCTCTGCCACAAGCAAACGCAGTCGGTTCGCAGCGGGAAGGTGGTGAGGATTTGAGGAGCACCGGGGCTGGAGCGCATAGGGGGACGAAGCGCCGAGGCCAAGTCGGAAGCCGGCGCCGGTTTCTTGGAACTTGAAACCTGGAACTTGAAACCTGGAACTTGAAACCTGCACTCCCCCGCCCCGTCGAACCTTCCCCGGCCGGCCTGCGTATCAAAACCGTCAGGACTTTCCGAGCCTGACCAACACGGCCGCTTGCCGCAGTTCCGGAAGCCTTGGCTTTCGCGAATCGATAGCGACAGGGAGGTTCGCCGTGGATGGCGAAGCGCGAAGATGCTGACGCCGATAGCGATTATTCGGCGCAAGGCGTCTGGCGCTTGAATGCGGCGGCCAGCGTGGTTGGTTCCCGACGAAGCTGCCTTTTCTTCCAGTCGGGCGAGTCCATTCGTATCGGCTGCGCCGACGGCGCCGTCGCGGGACGAGACTTTTTTCTCGACCCTTTTGACGGCGGCGGAATCGTGACCTATATTCGAGTAGCCGGAAGGCTTGGACCCGCTTTTTCCGGCAGCGTCAGAACGTACACCACGACTAGTTCGACCGTAGGACACGGTACCCGCCGCAATGCTGCGGAGAATCGTCCCCTCGCCGGGGCCGACCTGCGCGGCGCACGCCTCGGTTGGTCTTCTTGTCACCCCGTACAAGAGATGCGAGACATCATGCCACGTAGGGTCTGCTTCCGCGTATGGACACTGCTCGTGTCCGCGTTGTTTTTCTCCTCTCCGGCCTGGGCGCAGCAGGCGCCTTCGACGCCGATCGCTTCGGTTTCGCCGCGCCCGTCGGTCATCGGCGACCTGCTGAGCCGCGGTCGCACTCTCGAAAGCGAACGGCGTTGGGGCGAAGCCCTGACGTTGTACGAAGACGCCCTGCGGCAATATCCGACCCAGCGCGACTTGGAGCAGCGGCTGCAACTGAGCCGCATGCACTACGATCTGGGCCGCCGCTACAACGATCGCACGTTTCGCGACGCCGTCGTGGCGAGCAGCGGCCGACAGGCGCTCGAATTGTACGCCGAGGTGCTGCTGAAGATCCAATCGCACTACGTCGAGACGCCCGATTGGCGGCGGTTGGCCGAGTACGGCGCAGCTTCCTTGGAGATCGCGCTGGCCGACCCGTTGTTCATCGAAACGAATTTGCCCAAGACGGCGCCCGCGCAGATCGACCATTTTCGACGCCACATTCGCTCGCAACTCAAGCTGCAGCAGGTCAATAACCGCCATGCCGCCCAGGATATCGCCGGCGCCGCCGCCCGTTTGGGACGCAGCCAACTGGGGCTGTCCGAATCCGCCGTCGTGCAAGAGTTCATCTGCGGCGCCGCCAACTCGCTCGATACCTACTCCGCCTTCCTGACGCCGGGCCAGTTGAACGAGGTCTATTCGCAGATCGACGGCAACTTCGTCGGCTTGGGCGTCGAACTGAAAGCCGACCACGGCGCGCTGTTGATCGAGAACGTGATCGGCGGCAGTCCGGCCGAGCGGGCCGGCATTCGGCCGGCCGACCGGATCGTGGCCGTCGACGGCCGCTCTACGGCCGAATTGTCCACCGACCAGGCCGCCAACCTGTTGCAAGGCAAGGAAGGCAGCATGGTCGACGTGACCGCCGTCACCCCCGGCCAACCGCCGCGAGAGCTGCGCATCCGTCGCGAGCACGTGGAAGTGCCGAGCATCGTCGATCCCGAAATGGTCGATCCCGATTACGGGGTCGCCTATCTCAAACTGACTTGCTTTCAGAAGACGACCTCCGTCGATCTCGACGCGGCCCTGCACAAGCTGCACCGCCAAGGCATGAAGAGCCTGATCATCGACCTGCGGAAGAACCCCGGCGGGCTGTTGAACACGGCGGTCGACGTGGTCGATAAGTTCGTGGACCGCGGCACGATCGTCTCGACGCGGGGTCGCAGCCGCCAGGAAGACTACACCTACACGGCCCGCGAGGCCGGCACGTGGCGAATTCCGCTGGTGGTGTTGATCGACGGGGACAGCGCCAGCGCCAGCGAGATCTTCGCCGGCGCCATTCGTGACTATCGCCGTGGCCGAATCGTCGGGACGCGCAGCTACGGCAAAGGTTCTGTCCAAGGGATCTTTCCGCTGAACATGGCCAACTCGGGCCTCCGCCTGACGACGGCCAAGTTCTACTCGCCGTTTGGCCGGCCGTTCAGCGGCGTCGGCGTCGAACCGGATGTTGCAGTGGCCCACACGACGGCCCGGCCCAATCTCGACAAAGACGGCGAGAGCCTGGCCGTCGCCACCGATGAGGCGCTGGCCGCCGCCATTCGCGAGGCCCGTCAGCAAACCGCCCAGCGGTAGCGGCCGTCCGGGCCATCTTGGTTTATCGAAACCAAAGCGGTAGGATCAAGACCCAGAGGTCTCGTTCCTGCCGCTTGTTTTTTTGTCCCGCCCCCTTGGCCCGACGCGCGTACTGCCGGCCCGGCATTCTGGAGATGATGGCCGCCCATGATGTATGAGCGACTCGGCCGACTGATCTCCCGTCGTTGGGGGCTGACGATCCTCGCTTGGGCGGCGCTCTGGGCCGGTTTGCATTGGTTGGCCCCGCGCTGGAACGACGTCACTCGCGACGGCGACCTGGCGTATCTGCCCGAGCAAATGATCAGCGTGCAGGGCGAACGGCTGCTGAAAACCGCCTTTCCCCAGGCGCGCTCGAAGAGTCAGATCGTCGTGGTTCTGTCTCGTTCGGACCGCGCGTTGGCCTCGGGCGACCGGGAGACGCTGTACAAGATCGCCGAGCTACTGTCTCCCGAGACCCGCCAAGATCTGTCGGCCGTCGACGTTTGGACTCCCCAGACGCCGGTAGTCGGCAAGATGCTCGAAAGCAAGGACGGCCGGGCGGCCTTGATCGTCGTGCTGCTGAAAAACGAGTTCATGGCCATCGGCAATATCCGAGTGCTCGACTCGGTGCGTCAGATCGTCGACGGCGCCCGCAATTCGGAAGACTTCCCTCAAGGGCTGCAAACGGGCATTTCCGGCTCGGCCGCGATCGGCGGCGACATGCTCGGTTCGGCCCAGGAAAGCGTGCGAAACACGGAACTGGCCACGGTCGTGTTGGTGGTCGCGATTCTGCTGCTGGTCTACCGCGCCCCCATGCTGGTGCTGATTCCGGTGATCACGCTCCTCGTCTCGGTCGCCGTCTCGCTGGATGCCGTGGCGGAACTGACGAGGATCAATCAGGTTCCTGGCTTGCAAGACGTCGATTTCAAGGTCTTCAAGACCACCAAAATTTTCGTGGTGGTGATCTTGTTCGGCTCGGGGACCGATTTTTGTTTGTTCCTGATCTCGCGCTTTCGCGAAGAACTGGAGCGGGGGTTGAGTCAGCCGCAAGCCGTGGCCAACGCGCTGGGCCAGGTCGGCGAAGCGCTGGTCGGCAGCGCCATGACGACCATCCTCGGCCTGGGGACGATGTTCTTCGCCGACTTCGGCAAATACCGCAATAGCGGCCCCACGATCGCACTCTGCCTGGCGATTACCTTGGCCGCCTGCCTGACGCTGGCGCCCGCGCTGCTCCGCGCCTTCGGGAGCGTGGTCTTCTGGCCCTTCGGCATTCACGTCGCAACGAACGACCCGGCCGACGAGCGCCGGCATGTCGAGAGCGGGTCGCGTCTGAACGCCTTCTGGCAATGGACGAGCCGCGCGATCCTGGCCCGCCCCGGCTTGATTCTCGCGACGAGCTTTTGTCTGCTGGCGCCGCTGGCCTATCGCGGGTTGTCGGTCGAAATCAGCTACGATCTGTTGGAAGAGTTGCGTTCCGATCGGCCCAGCGTCGTCGGCACGCGCTTGCTGCGGCGGCACTTCGCCCCCGGCGATACCGGACCGATCACGGTCTTGGCCAAGCGGCAAGGGGCTCATTTCGACGGGCGGGCGGGAGAGCAGGAGATCGCGCGCCTGACGAAGCTGCTCTACGACCTGCCGGGCGTCGCCTATGTCCGCAGCATCGCCGAGCCTTTGGGCGATCGGCCCGGCTATTCGAACATCTTCAGCCCCGCCGGTCGCCGCAAGCTGGCGGCCAAAAAACACCCGCAGACCAAGGCCATTTATCTGACGCAAGTTCCCGAGATGGCCGGCGAGGTGACCCGGTTGGATGTGATTTCCAAGTACGATCCGTTCTCAGCCCAGGCCGTGCAATTGCTCGACGAGATCGCCCAACGACTGGAGGGCCTGAGCGCCGATCCCAAGTCGCCTTGGTATGCAACCGAGTTCGTCTATACCGGCCCGACGGCTGGCATTCGCGATCTGCAGGCGGTGACGCAAAGCGATCAGACGTTGATTGAGCGCCTGGTCGTGATCGCGGTCTTGGGAGTGCTGATCGCCATCCTGCGGCGGCCGTTGATTTGCACCTACCTGATTCTGTCGGTGCTGTTCAGCTATCTGGTTACGATCGGGGCCACTGAGTTGGTTTTCGCCTGGCTTTATCAGCCGTTCAACGGGCTCGATTGGAAAGTCCCCATTTTTCTGTTCGTGATCCTGACGGCCATCGGCGAGGACTACAACATCTACCTCGTCACGCGCGTGATCGAGGAACAGAAGCGCCACGGATTGCTCGAAGGACTGCGCGTGGCGGTGGTCCGCACCGGCGGAATCATCACCAGTTGCGGTGTGATCATGGCCGGCACCTTCTTGTCGATGATGTTTGGCACGCTGCGCGGTATGCTGGAACTCGGCTTCGCCCTTAGCCTAGGCGTGTTGCTCGACACGCTCGTGGTCCGGCCGGTCCTGGTTCCGGCCTTTTTGGCGATCATCTTCGGCCGCGAAGCTCGCCGGTCGGCGGCGGCAAGCTCGGCGTCAGGCGACGCCGCAATCGGCCGCCCGACCGCGGGAAAATCTTCCATCGAGCGGTCGTACGGCAATCCGAGCCGCTAGTCGGTCAACTCGACGTTGATCTCGTTGTCGCCTTCCTTGATCTCCCGCGATTCCGGCGTCGTCGTGAAGTTGCCGTACTTCGCCGGTATCGGGGAACTGGCAGCCGGTGCGGGGGCCTTTCCGCTTTCCATCGCTTTCATCGATTCTTCCATCTGCTGCTCCGGCGTCAGCGATGATTCCACGCTGGCGGGCATCACCACGACCTTATATTTGCCGACGGGCACGCTCTCGCCATTCATTGATGTCAGGCGATAACCGCCGTCCGTGCCCACCATGCCTGAGGCCGTGCCGCCCGCCTCGCTGATGAACGTTACAAGGGTTCCCGAGGGAACTGCCGCGCCGTTGATCGTCAACTTTCCATGTACGGTTCCGCTGGGGCCTTTTGGTCCCGCGCCGCCGCAGCCCGGCACTGAAACCAGTACGCCAAGAAACGCCAGCGCCGCAATGCGCGAAGGCATCGATCGACGGTTTGCCTCTCGGCGGTCATTGTCCGCGCACATTGGCTGAACCTCCGTTGCATTCGATCTCGACTGAAGAAATTCGAAGTTCATTGGCCTCCATCCAGAGATGCTTGGGCGCCGTCGTCTCGCGTCGAGAGTCGCTTCAATACGATGAGATCAACGGCGTTCGGCAGGAACGACACATGGGCGTCCGTGAAGGCGATCATGCTGCCCGCGGGATGCGCGGAGAGAAACGCTGCGTTCTCGCTATGATCTCGGTTGATGCCCGGCGAGTTGTAGTTGTTCATCCCAGGTTGGTACATGACTGTCGTGAGGTTGAACGTGCGGCCGTCTTGATTCGCGGCCCATGTTCCCGCGGAAAACACGCCGCCATAGCCCACCCCCATAGGCCAGCCATAGAGATAACCTGGCTCGATATTCCGCCGAATCGGCGTTCCAGGGGTGGTGACATAGTCCCATGCCCAGTCCGATATTTCGCCCAAAATGGCCACGCTCGAGGTGCCATCGATGGCGCGGGCGATGGGGAGGCTTTCATTGGGTATGAGCATTCCTCCTCCGGCCACCACGCCGGAGTTGGCGGCGCCAGCGCCCGCATTCGTGCAGCAACTGCAGCATGCCGCATTACGCGTCTCGGCAAACAGCGGAGGTTGCGTCACGGCGCCGGCGATGCCCGCATAATGACAGTCTTGAACATTGTTGGTCACAAGTATAGGCAATGGGCTGGAAGGACAGAGCAAGGCGGGAATGCGCAAGTTGGCCGCGACGAGCTTGACCTGCGCGTTGCCGTTGGAGTAGCCATAGCTGGTGCCGATCATATCCCATTGTTGATAGGCCCCTTGCTGCTCCAGGAAGGGCAGCAGGCCGACATAAAATGAAACACCCCAGCCACGCGCCAGCCCCCCATAGGGAAAGGTCTTGTTTTGATCTTCGTAATTCTGCAGCGCCATGCCAATCTGCTTAAGGTTGTTGGTGCATTGCGAGCGGCGCGCCGCTTCCCGCGCCGCTTGCACGGCCGGCAACAACAACGCGATCAAAACGCCGATGATGGCGATCACCACCAACAACTCAACGAGCGTAAATGCCGCCCGCCCCCGATTCGCGTGGATCTTGGTCCCGGTCTTGCTCGAATGTCTCGTTCGCATGTTCCGCCTCTCCGATGGGCAAGGATGATGAAATAAGAAAAAACGCGTCGCCTAGAATTCGCTAACTATCGGGCGGATTGCCGCGGAAGTCAATCGGAATCACGCGCAAAGAATTACTTTGTCAATGGAAACAAATTAACAAAAGTTATCTATTTATTACGCACAACGGCGGTCTGCATGAGACGGACCGCGCGAACATGCGTTAGGGGGCCGACGTGTTTGCAAGCGCCGCGGACGCCGAAGAAAAGGTGTTGCAGCGGCGATCAGCAAGGACGCGGGTTCTATGGCGCCTCGACCGTTGCGATTTCGTCTCGCAAGCGATAGCAGGCGATCTCCTCGTCGTTGCGGACATACAGGCGCCCGTTGGCGATCGCCGGATGGTTCCAGGTCTTGCCCTCGACGGCCTGGAACCGGCCCAGCTCGCGATGGGCCTCGGGCGTCGCTTCGAGCAGCACGGCTTCGCCCCTCTCGGAAGTGACGAGCAGCAAGCCCTGATCGGCCAATAGCAGAACCTGCCCATGTCCGTAACGGCCCCCTTTCCAGCGACGCTTGCCCGTCGCGACGTCGGTGCAGCAAAAGATGCCGCCGTCGAAACCGTAGGCGCACCCGTCGCGGACCACGAAGTCGTTGTAGCCGGGTTTCATGGCCTTGGAGGCGAAGCGCCGTTTTGCGCTCCACTCGCCGTCGCGCTGGCGGACCTCCAACGATACCGTCCCCAGATCTTCGGACCCGATCAGCACCGTGTCGGGGCCGAGCACGGCCGGCTGCACGGCGCGCCAGATTCCCTGCCCAGGGGCTTCGTACTGCCAGGCGACTTTGCCGCTGGCCGTCTCGACCGCGACCAAGCCCGCATCGCTAAGAAACAGCACTTGCGAACCGCCGCCCAACTCGGCCGGCTGCGCCGACGTGTAGCTGATCGGGCCGGTCGCCGCGGTCCAGGCCGGTTCGCCATCGTCGGCTCGGTAGGCGAGCAGGCCCTTGCCGCCGGCGCCGCCGGCAAACGTGATGACCAGATTCTCGCGGACCAGCGGCGAAGAGGAAAAGCCCCACATCGGCAACGGCGCGGCGGAATCCTTCATGATGTCGCGAGACCATTTCACCTTGCCCGTAACGGCGTCCAGGCAATTCAAAATACCGGTAGCGCCCTGAGCGTAGATAACGCCGTCGGCGAAAGTCGGCGTAGCGCGCGGACCGGCGCCGCTTTGGCTGTCCCAGAAGCGAACGGCGTCGTCGTGCGACCAGACGCGGCGGCCCGTCGCCGCATCGAGACAGACGACGGCCTCGACTTCGCCGACTTGCTCCTGCGTGAACAACCGCCCGCCGACGACGATCATCGACGACCAGGCCGGTCCGATTTTCTGCCGCCAGACCAGTTCGGGCGGCGCGGCGTCCCAGTCGGTCGGGATCTCGATGCCGCTGACTTCGCCGTTTTGGTTGGGGCCGCGAAAGACCGGCCAATCGCCTGGCCCGACTTCGATCGGCCCGGCCGCAATCGCCGAAGAAAACTCGCCGCCGGCCGAATCCGCGTCGGTTTCCGTCTCGCGGGCCCGCTCGGCCAGGTAGGCGTCTTCGGTGCGCGGGCTCCAGCGCCAGCGAAGGTCGGACTGCAGATCTCCGCTCAGTCCATCACTGCGCAGCAGCGAGAAATAGCCCCACATCAAGCTGAGCGCCAGGATCAATCCCGCGCGCAGATGCCGGGGCGAAAGCCAACGCAGCAGGAGGGGCCCGACGGCCAAGATCGAAAAGGCCGGCGGCAGGCCCGTGAACAGTAGGCCGGGAACGGTCAGCGTTTTTTGCGAAACGACCGCGGCGGTCGTCGCGCCGATGATCAGGGCCAGAAACACCCATAGCCGGTCGGCCAGGCCGATCGTCCAGTTCGCGAGCCACCAGATGGCGCCGAGCAACACGAACAAGGCGCCCGCCCCGGCCCGGCTCATGAAGGTCGTGGTGATGGGCAGTTCCGGCAGACCGATGCCAAAATAAAACGCCCAAAAGGCGCCCGCCAGCAGGAGTCCGGGCCAGACCCGAATCGTGCGCGGTTTTTCGGAGGCTTTCGATGCCGGCGCCGCGATTGGCGCCGGGGAGTTTTCTGGTTCCATAATCGGCGTTCTCGTATGAGCCGCTGCATCTTCTAGGGATGCATGGGCCGTTCCCGCAAGAGGCACAATGCGGTAAGCGCCCAGAGGTTGCGTCGGATTGAAGCTTAGAACTGAAGTAGCGATATGACTCGAATGGATTAGCTGGCATGAACTATAAGAAACAAGCTATTTTCCCGTCAAGAGGATAGATAAACGAAGGTATTGGTCACCGGGCGCAAGACGTTCGCGCGGCCGCGTTGGAGCTGCCGTAGGACGGACCTCTGGTCCGTCGCGGCGCTCGCTTTACATGATTCAAAACGGCCCTCGCGTGATTTATATTTCCGCCGATTTATTTATATCGCGGCGCGTTTTGTCATTTCGGCGGCCGGTCGCTTGCGGCATTTGCCGAGAATTCTAGGGTGTTCCTCGCAAGGCGGCTGCCGCGGCACGCAAAAAAGGGGGCGTTTCGGGAGTGATTGGCGCCCAATTGCGGGCGACTTTGGGCGTGAATTATAAAAACCGCCGCCGCGGCGCACGCGGCGAAACGACGTAATTGCCGGACGGGAGCACGGTTCGCCGCATTTGATGATTTATGTCTCGGACGTGGCGTATAAATCATGATTTCCCCCCGTTCCAGACCCTGCTGCGCAAGCGCTCGACGTTACCGCGCGGCCGGCTTGAGCGACAAGTCAAGCCGCGTCATTTCCGCCGAGCCAAGCCAGGGTGTTCGCTACGGAATTTCGCCGCGGGCGGGTACAATGGCCGAGCCGAACGAAATCCCGTTCAAGCGCAGCAGGAGAACCTCGTGGCCGATCGAGACGATGCCTTTCTCCGCCGAGTTTCGCGGAGGCGGCTGTTGCACCTGGGCGCCCTCGGCGCGGCGGGCTGCGGATTATCGCTGCCCGAGTTGCTGGCGGCCGACGCCGGCGGCGGGCGCTATGGCATTCGCCCCTCGGCCGATAACTGCATTCTGCTGTTTCTCGACGGCGGGCCGAGCCATCTCGACATGTGGGACATGAAGCCGGAGGCGCCCGAGGGCATCCGCGGCGAGTTTCAGCCGATTTCCACCTCGCTCGCCGGTTATCAGATGGGCGAGCATTTGCCCAAGGTGGCGCAGTTGGTGCATCGAGCCACCGTTGTCCGTTCGATGCACCATACGGTCAATAATTCGCATGGCGCCGCCGTATACACCGCGCTCACGGGCCTCGATCGCGGCGAACGCGGCGGGCTGGCCTCGCCGACCGATCATCCTTGCATGGGCGCCGTGCTGGCCAAGCTGCGCCCCGTCGCGCCGAATGTTCTGTCGCACGTCCACCTGCCGTACATCACCCAGGAGGGCGCCGGCAATCCGCCGCAGCCGGGTTTCTTCGGCGGCTTCATGGGCCGCAGCTACGACCCGCTGTTCGTGCTCGAAGATCCCAATTCGCCCGACTTCAAAGTGCCGGAGCTAACGCTGCGCAACGAAGTCTCCGCCGACCGGCTGGGCCAGCGGCGGCAATTGTTCTCCACCCTGGGCGCCAAGCTGGCCGCGCGGGCCGACCGCTCGGCGGCCGCCGAAATGACCGCGATGCAAGGCGTGGCGCTCGATCTGCTCACTTCCGACGAGACGCAGCGCGCGTTTCGCCTGGCCGAAGAAACCGACGCCAACCGCGAGCGCTTCGGCCGCAACGTCTACGGACAGAGCGTGCTGCTGGCCCGGCGGCTGATCGAACGAGGCACGCGGTTGGTGACGGTTTCGTGGGCCCCCGACGCCAATGCCACCTGGGACACGCACGGCGGCAATTTCCAAAAGCTCAAGACGACGCTGCTGCCGCAGCTCGACGCGGCTTGCAGCAGTCTGGTGACCGATCTGGCCGATCGCGGACTGCTCGAACGCACGATCGTGGCCGTCTTCGGCGACTTCGGCCGCACGCCGCGAGTGAACGGCAACAATGGCGGCCGCGACCACTGGAATTATTGCTATAGCCTGATGCTGTTCGGCGGCGGGTTCAAAGGCGGGCATATCTATGGTTCGAGCGACGCCACCGGCGCCTATCCGGCCAGCAACCCGCTCGTGCCCGGCGACATTCTTTCGACGATCTACTACGCGCTGGGCATTCCCAATCAACACGAAGTTTACGATCAATTGCAGCGCCCCCACCGCGTCGTGCCGGCCGGCGACGTGGTGCATGAGTTGCTGGCATGAGGATGGAGGCCCCGCGATGAACGCAGCGAGTTGCCAGCGACCAATGGCTTGCCCGGGGCCGATGCTGCGGCGAGAGTTCTTGCGGCTTGGCTCTTTGGCTCTGGGCGGCTTGGGGCTGAGCGACGTTCTGGCGGCGCGCGCCGCCGCGGGCCAACCGACCTCCGACGCCTCGGTGATCTTGTTCTGGATGTGGGGCGGTCCCAGCCAGTTGGAAACCTACGATCTCAAGCCCGAGGCGCCGAGCGAATTTCGCGGGCCGTTCCGGCCGATCGCCACTAACGTGCCGGGGATGGACATCTGCGAGCTGTTTCCTCAGCAGGCCCGCCTCGCCGACAAGTTTTCGCTCGTGCGCTCGCTGCACCACGAAATGGCCTCGCACAACGACGGCTCGATCGAGGTGCTGACCGGCAAGACGCCCGCCAAGGCCGATCCGACTTCGACTGCCCGCTCGGAGCACCCCGATCTGGGCATGATCGCCAGCAAAGTGTTGGGCGTGCGGCCAGGAGGGCTGCCGCCGTATATCGGCATTCCGCGGCAGCCGTTCATGACGCAGCCGACCTACCTGGGGCTGAGCCACAAAGCTTACGAAGCGGGCGATCCATCGGCCGCCGGGTATCGGCCGCAGAATCTGTCGATCGGCGCCGGCTTGAACGGCGCCCGGCTCGGCGATCGCCGCGGACTGGTCGAGCAGTTCGACCGCTACCGCCGCGATCTCGACCTGAACGGCTCGCTCGAAGCCACCGACGAATTCCGCCGCCGCGCGTTCGATCTGCTGCTCAGCCCCGACGTGGCGAAGGCTTTTGATTTGGAGCAGGAACGGCCCGAGCTGCGCGACCGCTACGGCCGCCACCTATGGGGCCAAAGCTGCCTGCTGGCGCGGCGGCTGGCCGAGGCGGGCTCGGCCGTCGTCACCATCGACGCCTTGGCGCCGCAAGCGGGCACGCCGCTGTATTTCAGTTGGGACGACCACGCCAACGCCCAGCCCGGCTGGGACATGGCCAAGGGCATGCGTTGGCGGGCCGAGTACATGGACCCGGCGCAATCGGCCCTGGTCGAGGACATTTACGATCGCGGGCTCGACAAGAAGATCATGGTCGTGGCCTGCGGCGAGTTCGGCCGCACGCCGCGGCTGAATACCAACAACGGCTGCCTGGGGCGCGACCACTGGCCTGGAGCGATGACCGCGTTCGTGTCCGGCGGCGGATTGCGGATGGGCCAAGTCGTCGGCGCCACCAACTCGAAGGCCGAGTATCCCGCCGAGCGGCCGATGTCTCCCCAGCATCTGTTGGCCACGATCTATCGCCATCTCGGCATCGACCATCGCGCGGCGCTGGTCGACTTCTTTGGCCGGCCGATTCATATCCTTTCGGAAGGCGAGCCGATCAGGGAATTGATTTGAAGCGGGATTGATTGAAACGTCGGCAATTGTCCCCTGTTTTCCTTTCACTCGCGACCGGTGGCTGGCTATAATCGCCGCCGATGGGCCTCAAGCTGACGGCCCTCACCCTAACCCTCTCCCAAAGCGAGAGGGGACCGTACCGCCTTTCCTCCCACCCATGATAAAGCCTCCGATGAAATTCTTCGCTCGCCGCCTGCCGATGCTCGCCGTCGTTTTTTCGCTTTCGTTGGCAAGTTGCAATTCGGCGGCCTCGGCCGCCGAATTGGCCGTCTTGAAGCTGGAAACGTGGGATGAATACGCCCCGCGCGGCAAAGAGGTCGATTGCATCTATGGCGACTTCGTGCTGCGAAACGACCGGATCGTCGTGGTCGTGGCGCAGCCGATCGCGGGCCGCAACGCCAATATGACGATCCGCAATGTCGGCGGCGCGATTATCGACCTCTCGCGAGTCGACCGGCAGAACGACCAACTCGGCGCGTTTTACCCGCTCGGCAAAGGGACCGACTGGCGCTCGATCGAGCTGCCCGCCGACTTGCAGGGCGATGCGAAGCGAACCGTCAGCCGCGGCAAATCGGTGCGCCTCGTGTGCCGCGCCGAGGGCGCCGCCGCCAAACCGGCCGCCGAAGTCCGCTACACGCTCGAAGACGGCTGGGATTGGGTGCTCGTCGAGACGAGCTACGCCAACCGCGGCGAGAAGCCGTTGGAAGTGAGTTTTGCCGACGAGATGCGGGCCGACGCCAGTTTCGAGAAATCGCCCGATGCCGTGACCGAACTGTTTTGGGTCTACGACAAAGGGTTCGATCAGGCGTATGGCCTGGCGGCCGAAGGGCATTCGCTCGCGCCGAAGTCCGACGCCCGCAACTCGACGATCCAATTCCTGCATCAAGACAAGGCGCAAACGACGCTGGCGCCGGGCGAAGACCTTCGCCTGGCGCGGCGGCTGTTCCCCGCCGCGACGCTGCTCGAAGTGCGCGCCATCGGCGGGCGGTTGGCGGGCGTCGAACAGCGGCCGGTCGAACTGGAAGTGCGCGACACGGCCGGCCAACCACTGGCCGGCGCCGACGTCGCGGTCAGCCAAGGTGATGCGCCGTATGCGAGCGGCAGGACCGACGCCGAAGGCAAGCTGCGGTTCGAGCTGCCGCTGGGCAAGTTCACGGCGAGCGCGTCGTCGCAGGCCCACGGATCGAATACCCTTGAGCTGGCCGACAAGGGCAACGTAATCATGTTGTTCTCGCTGCTCAACGCCGGCTACGTCGTCGCCAAGATCGATAGCGAACAGGGCGGACCGATCCCCTGCAAGGTGCAGTTTCTCGGCCGCTCGGGTACGCCGAATCCCGATTTCGGCCATCAGACGGGCGAATGGGGCGTGCGCAACGTCTACTACAGCGAGAACGGCCGCTTTCGCCAACCGCTGCCGCCGGGCAAGTACGAGGCCATCGTCAGCCACGGACCCGAACACGACGCCGTGTTCGTCGAGCTGGAGATCAAGCGCGGCGCCGAAACGCAGCTCGAAGCCGTGCTCGTGCGCAGCGTGCAGACGCCCGGTTGGATCAGCGCCGATTTCCACAGCCATTCCAGCCCCTCGGGCGACAATACTTCGAGCCAACTGGGCCGCGTGCTGAACTTGCTATGCGAGCACATCGAGTTCGCCCCTTGCACCGAGCACAACCGGCTGTCGACCTACGAGCCTCATTTGAAGCGGCTGGGGGCCGAGCGGTTGATGGCGACCTGCACCGGCATCGAACTGACCGACAGCCCCTTGCCGCTGAACCATCACAATGCCTTTCCGCTGGTGCGCAAGCCGCGGACGCAGGACGACGGGGCGCCGCTTTCCGACGCCGACGTGGAGTTGAAGATCGAGCAATTGGCGCTGTGGGACGGCGACAGCGACAAGCTGGTGCAGCAGAACCATCCGGACATCGGCGCTTTGTTCTACGACAAAGACGCCGACGGCCGACCCGACAGCGGTTTCCGCAAGGCCTTTCCGTTCATGGACGTGATCGAGGTCCACCCGCCGCACAACATCTTTCAGCCCGCGGTGGTCCGCTCCGGCGGCCAGGGCCGCAACAACACGATCTTCAATTGGCTGCAACTTTTGAATCAGGGCTACCGCATTCCGGGCGTCGTGAACACCGACGCGCATTACAATTTTCACGGCTCGGGCTTTTTGCGAATCTACCTGGAAAGCGCGACCGACGATCCGGCCGCCGTGCAGACGCTCGACATGGTCCACACGGCCGAACACGGCCATATCATGATGACCAGCGGGCCCTACCTGGAAGTGCGGCTGACGGCGGACGCGCCGGGCGACAAGAGCAGCGGAACGGCCGGCGACGACGTCGAGGCGCCCGGCGGCAAGGCCAAGCTCCGCGTGCGCGTGCAGTGTCCCAATTGGTTCGACGTCGACCGGGTGCAGGTCTTCGTCAACGGCCGCGCGGACGATGCGTTGAACTTCACCCGCGAAAAGACGCCCGAGCGGTTCGCCGGCGGCACGATCAAGTTCAACCAAGAGCTTCCGCTGGCGCTCGACGCCGACGCGCACGTCATCGTCGCCGCGGCGGCCGAGAAATCGACGCTGGGCCCGGTGATGGGGCCGCAGCACTCCAAGGACATGCCGATCGCCGTCTCGAACCCGATCTTCGTCGACGTCGATGGCGGCGGCTTCAAGTCCAACGGCGACACGCTCGGCGCCCCGCTGCCGGTCGCCTCGGGGAAAGCCCGGCCACGTTAGCCCGGCCACGTTAGACAGTCGCGGCCCGGCCCGGTAGGCTATCCGCGTCGTCCGTGGTCGAAAGAGAACCGATGCTGTTGGAAAGCCCGCTCGTTTGAGCCTGCCCCTCGTCGAGTCGCCGTGCGATGCTCGCTTCCGCTGGCGCTGGGCCGCGCCGGAGATCGTTTGCCTGGCGCTGCTCTTCGCCGCGCAGGCCGGCTGGCCGCCGCCCGAGCCGAACGAACCGCACTATCTGGGCAAAGCCAAGCACTACTGGAACCCCGACTGGGCGCCGCACGATTTTTTCTTCAACTCGGCCGATACGCATCGCGTGTTCTACGTCACCCTGGGCTGGCTGTCCCGCCGGCTGGAGTTGGATCAACTCGCCTGGTGCGGGCGGATCGCGACTTGGATTCTGTTGGCCTGGGCCTGGCGCCGGCTGAGTTGGACGATCGTCCCGCGGCCGGGCTGGGCCGTTGTGTCGGGCTTTTTGTTTCTTTCGCTCAACGCCGGCTATCAATTGGCCGGCGAATGGGTCGTCGGCGGCTTCGAGGCCAAGGGCGTCGCTTATGTCTTGGTTCTGCTGGCGCTGGCGGAACTGGCCCGCGATCGCTGGAATGGCGCGCTGGCCTTGCTCGGCGCCGCTTCGGCCTTTCATGTGCTGGTCGGCGGTTGGTCCGCGGCGGCGACGGGTTGTTGCTGGCTGATGACGGGCGGCGAACGGCCCCCGCTCAAGCGTCTCTGGCCCGGCTTGCTGGGCGGATTGTTGCTGGCCCTGCCTGGACTATGGCCGGCGCTCGCGCTCGATGCGGGCGTCGATCGCGAAACGGCCGCGCTGGCCCACGAAATCTACGTCTTCAAGCGGCTACGGCACCACTTGCTGCCCCAGGCATTTTCCGCGGGCGCGATCGCGACGCAGTTGTTGATGATTTTGGCTTGGGCGGCGCTGAACGCTTTTCCGGCCGAGGGCGGCCGAGTTGCATCGCCATCTCGCACCCAGCGCATTCGTCACTTCGTGATCGGCGCCCTGGCGATCGAACTGGGGGGCATGGCGATTTCTCTCTTCGCCGACGCCTATCCTGCCGCGACCGCCGGGCTGTTGCGAATGTATTGGTTTCGCCTGGCCGACGCGATGCTGCCGCTGGGAATCGCGCTGGCGGTCGCGGCGATGTGCTGTAGGGAACGCCCTCCGTGGCGTTCCGGAATCGGCTTGGTCGCTTGCCTTGCCGCGTGCGTGGCGCTGGCCGCCTTCCGCCATCAGGAGTACGCTCTGACAAAGCTTTTTGGCGGCCCGCCGCGCACCGACAAGCCGGGCAAGGTGCTGGATCATGCCGATTGGAAGGCCGCCTGCGACTGGATTGCCGGTCATACGTCTTCCGATACGACGTTTCTCACGCCTCGCAACGCTCAGACCTTTACCTGGTACGCCGGTCGCGGGCAGGTCGTGTCTTGGAAGGACATCCCGCAAGACTCCCGCGCGATCGTCGAATGGCGCCGGCGGCTGGAAGCGATTTACGGCACGCCGAATCCCGAGGTCCAAGGCATGTGGTTCGAATCGCTCGCCGAGCGCCGCCCGGAAGACTTGCGGCGATTGGGCGTCGAATTCGGCGCCGCCTATCTGCTCTGCGAGGCCGACCCTCCGCTTGCTCTGCCGCGGTTGTACCAGAATAATTCGTATGCAGTGTTTGCTCTGAAGCCTTAATCGCTGCATCGATCATGGATTATCAATCACTATGGAACGACGCCGATCCGTGGGCCGGTATTCCGGCGCGGTATAACCTGGGCGTCGCGCTGACGCGCGGCCATGTCGAAGCCGGCCGGAGGGACCGCGTTTGCCTGAGTTGGGAAAACTCCGCCGGCGAATGCCGGCAGTTTACTTACGCCGAAATGGACGCCGCCAGCAGCCGCTTCGCCGCTGCGCTGGCTCAGCTCGGCGTCGAGCGCGGCGATCGCGTGCTGCTGCGGCTGCCGAACCTGCCCGAGTTCTACATCGCGGCCTTGGGCGTCGCCAAACTGGGCGGAGTGTTCATTCCTTCGAGCACGCAGTTTCGCGCGGCGGAGATCGAGTATCGATTGCGAGATTCCGGCGCCGTTGCGGTCGTGGCCACGACGGGCCTGGCGGCCGAAGTCGAAGCCGCGGCGCAGCGAGCGCCCGCTTTGCGACATCTGATCGCCGTACGCTATGCCGGCGTGCCGCTGGCCGGCGCGCAGCTCGATTTTTGGCGGTTGGTCGAAAACAGCTCGGAGGATTTCCAGCCCGCCGATACCGCCTCCGACGACGCGGCCTTCATCGCCTATACGTCCGGCACGACCGGCGATCCGAAAGGCGTCGTGCATCGGCATCGCTATCCAATCGCTTACGACTCGCTGATTCAATACTGGCACGGCTTCCGCGACGATGATATTTGCGCCTGTCCGGCGGAACTGGGCTGGCTGCTGCCGGTGGCTTGCACGTTTCTGTATGCCATGCGGAGCGGCATTCGCATCGTGCTGTATCACCCGCTCGACGGGCGGTTTCAGCCCGAGGCCTGGCTGCGGCTGATCGAAAAGCATGGCGTCACGAACTTCGTCGGCACGCCGACGATCTATCGCATGTTGATCGCGCACCCGGCGATCGAGCGGGCCAGGCTCGAGAGCCTGCGACACGGCGTGAGCGCGGGCGAGCCGTTGCCGCCCGATACCATCTCCGCCGTGAAGCGGCATTTCGGCTTCGAGCCCCTCGACGGCCTCGGCATGACCGAGTGCATGGTCTACTGTTTCAATATGCTCGGGCTGCCGTATGTGCAAGGCAGTTGCGGCCGGCCGGCGCCGGGCTGCGAGATCCGGCTGATGGACGACGAACTGCGCGAAGTTCCGACCGGCGCCGAAGGCGTGTTGTGCGTGCGGCGCTCGACGCATCCGGGCATGATGAAGG
>DATNEC010000200.1:0-12931 GCA_035606815.1 Pirellulales bacterium | reverse complement strand
GTGCTGACGGTCGAGCCGGGCCTTTATCTACCCGAGGAAGGCTTCGCCGTCCGGCTAGAAAACGACGTACTGGTGACGGCCGATGGCCCCCTCGACCTGATGGATTCGATTCCCCTCGAGGCCGAGGAGATCGAAGCCCTGATGAATCGTCGCTCGTAATGGCTTTTTGCCAATGGCGTTCGGCATAGCGCGGGCAAAATGCACAGGTAGCGCGCGCTTTTCGTCGCCAAATCCGATCTCTTCACTAAAGCCCCTCCTTTTCGCGGGGCCTTCGCGCACCTCAATCGGCAATCGGGCGAAACAATCATGGGAAATGGGCCACGGTCGAACTTCATGCCAAAAAAATCGTTTGCACAGCGGCGCCGGCGGTTGTCGCTGGAAACGCTTGAGAGGCGGACCTTGCTCTCGGCTTCGCCGCTCGACGGGATCACGGCCCAGCCGATGCTGCACGCGGCGGCCAGTTCCGGCGGCGCGCCGGCTGGCATGTCGCCGGCGCAGATCGCCCAGGCTTACGGCTTCAACCAGATTCAATTTTCAGGAGCCAAGGGGGGCGGCAGCGGCCAAACCATTGCCATCGTCGACGCCTACGACGATCCCAATATCGCCAGTGATCTGACGGCGTTCGATCAAAAGTTCGGCCTGGCGGCGTCACCGAGCTTTAGCAAGGTCTATGCCAGCGGTTCGAGGCCGCAGGCCGATAGTGGCTGGTCGCAGGAAATCTCCTTGGATGTCGAATGGGCGCACGCGATGGCCCCCAAGGCGAACATCGTGCTGGTCGAGGCCAATTCCTCCAACCTGGGCGATTTGCTCGGCGCCGTGAACACGGCCCGCAACATGCCGGCCGTGAGCGTGGTCTCGATGAGCTGGGGCTCAAGCGAGTTTCGCGGCGAAACCTCTTACGACAGCTACTTCACCACGCCCGCCGGCCATCAGGGAATCACCTTCGTCGGCTCCTCCGGGGACCAGGGCGCGCCGGGCTTGTGGCCCGCCTTGTCGAGCAACGTGCTGGCCGTCGGCGGCACGACCTTGGGCCTTTCGGGCGGCGGCTATGGTAGCGAAACCGCCTGGTCCGATAGCGGCGGCGGTTTAAGCCGCTATGAAAACGAGCCGGCCTTCCAAAACAACGTGCAAACGACCGGGTCGCGCAGCACGCCCGACGTGTCTTACGACGCCGATCCGCGCAGCGGGTTCGCCGTTTACGATTCCTACGGCTCCGGGGGCTGGATGGTCATCGGCGGCACCAGCGCCGGCGCGCCGCAATGGGCTGCGCTGGTGGCGATCGCCGACCAAGGCTTGGCCCAGGCCGGCAAAGGATCGCTCGACGGCGCCCAATCGCGCCTTTATCAACTGTCGAGTTCCGACTTTCACGACGCGACCGTAGGCGGCAACGGCTATTCGGCCGGCGCCGGTTACGATTTGGCCACCGGCCTTGGCTCTCCCCTGGCGAATCTCGTCGTCGCAGATCTCGTGTCCGGCACGGTCGCCCAGCCGACGCCCGTCGCGGGCGGTGGTGGCTCAGGCGGTGGCGGCTCCAGCAGCGGCGGTTCGAGCGGCGGAAGCGGCTCCGGAAGCAGCGGCTATGGCGGCGGCTACAATCCGTTCGGCGGCTACTACGGATACGGATACTATGGCTACGGATACAATCCGTGGAGTTGGTTCTTCGGGGGCTACGGCTACAATCCGTTCGGCAGCTACTTTATCGGCTACAGCTACAGTGCCTGGGGCGCTTGGGGGTTCGGTTCTTCTGGGCGGCTCTCGACGTTGGATGTCGCGGCAACCGGCGGCGACGCCGGGTCGGTGGCGGGCGCAGCGGCGACCGCCTCAAATATTGCCTCGCCGAGCATGGGGGCCGGCGCCGGCGCTTCAACGAGCGCACCGGTGACCGAGAGCGGTTCGACGGCGAGTACTGTCGCCGTGGCATTGCCTCCGGCCGACGAGGGAACGGGCCTCTCCGAGGGCCTGTCGAGCGGCGAAATCACAGCCGCCGCGGCCGACGCCTGCTTCGGCGACGAAACGCTACTGCGTTTCGTCGCCGAAGAATCCGCCTAAAGCCGCGCGGCGGCGCGAACCGATTCTTACGGAATGTACAGGCGACTTTTCTGTACGTTTCTTAAGCTTTCCGATTCAAGGCGGCCCCATGCTCCACGAACCTCGCCAACCCCAGCCCGATCATCCTCGGGAAACGCTCCGCATCCTGTCGTTGACCGCGGCCGACAAAAAGCCGCCCCAGGAGGATCCACAGCGACGTGAAGCGTTTTTGCCGCCCGACCCCGATCCCGACCGGAAGACAGCCGATCGGCACTGGATGTAAAGCGCGGCTTCGCGATTCCCGGTCCTCGTTTTGGCCCCGCGTTTGCCCGCGTCTGGCCCGTTGGATATGTTGGCGGCGATGGGCTCGCGGCCATCGATGGAAAGCCGCGACCCTTCGTAACGGCCTGTCCGCGGCGATTTCGAACGAGGGACCACGATGAGCAATGTCCGCGATTTCGGCGCGGCTGGCGACGGCAAGACCGACGACTCCGAGGCGATCGAGCATGCCCTTATCGAAGGCGACGGAGTGTTGACGTTTTCGCCGGGCGATTATCTGCTCTCGCGGACCATCAAAATCGAATTGGCCGAGCGCCAGCGATTGGCAATCGAGGGTTCCGCGGGGACGGCCAAGCTCGTCATGGCGGGCGAAGGGCCGGCGTTTCACGTTATCGGCACGCACGGCAAGAGCGCCGATCCGACCGGCTTTCGGCCGCAAGTCTGGCGGCGCGAGCGGATGCCGACCGTGCTCAACGTTGAAATCGAGGGCCGGCATCCTCGCGCCTGCGGCTTCTTGTTCGAGGGCGTGATGCAGCCCACGCTGGAAGGCGTCTTGCTGCGCGAACTCGAACACGGGGTGCGCGTTCACGGCCGGGCCCGCAACGTGCTGATCTCGCACTGCCACATTTATCACAACCGAGGCGTCGGCGTTTTTTTGGATCGCGTCAACTTGCACCAGGCGATCATTACCGGCTCGCACATCAGCTATTGCCGTCGAGGCGGGATCAAGATCGTCGGCTCGGAAATCCGCAATTTGCAGATCGCGGGCAACGACATCGAGTACAACTTCGATCTCGATCAGAACGAGTCCGCCGATGTCTGGATCGACTCCAGCGCCGAGGGCGCGTCGGTGCGCGAGGGAACGATCGTCGGCAATACGATCCAAGCCAAGTATAGCCCCGGCGGCGCCAACGTCCGCATCATCGGCTCAGGGGAGCGGCCCAACCACAAGGCCGGCATGTTCACCATCTCCGACAACCTGATCGGCAGCCAGGAGATCAACGTGCATCTGGTCGCCTGCCGCGGCATGGTCGTCTCGGGCAATGTCGTCTACAGCGGCCATCGGCGAAACCTGCAACTCGACGGCTCGCGAAACATCGTGATCGGCAATAACAGCTTCGACCACAACCCCGACTACGGCGAGCGCGAGCTATGCACCGGCGTGCGCCTGGCCGATAGCGTCGATTGCACGTTCAGCGGCTCGATCGTCCACGATTGTCAGTCGGGCCAGCATACGGTCGCCGGCGCGCCGCCGCTGGCGCGCGAAGGGTTGTTGGAGATCGTCCGCTGCCAGCGAGTCAACGTCAGCGGCTGCCAGGTGCTCGACGGCCAGCCCTACGGCGTCTACGTCGAAGACTCGAACTTCGTCAGCGTGACGGGCGTCTCCGTGCTGGAGACGCGCGCCGCCAAGATGACGCGCGCGGCCGTCCGCCTGCGCGGCGCGGGCAAAGGCAATCTGCTGGCGGCGAACACGCTGGGCCGCGGGACGCATGATTTCATCGAGCGCGACGAAACCTTCGAAGCCAAGCTCGGCGACAATCTGCTGGTCGATGGCGGAAGGTAAGCGCCTCAGTTTGGCTTATGCTTCCGCGACGCCGACCGAAAAGTTGTCGCCTTCCCAGTGGTTGGCTTGCGGCCAGAAGAAGGTGAAGTCGACCGCCGCGCCGACGGGCAAGTCTTTGGTCGGCAAATCGACGTACCAGACGTCAAGCCCCGTGTCGGCGGTCGGCGCATCGTGGGCCGTGCGCCAGCCGTCGCTGGTCCAACGCACGACGGCCTGGACCAGCGTTTCGACGCGCAAGGTCTTGCCGCGGTCCATCGTGCGGATTCTGTGGTTGAAGCGCCAACTGTTCAGCGACGACGTCTGCTTTTGGACCAAGTAACGCTCGACGGTCTGCGGCGGCAGGTCGAACACGCGCCCGTCGCGCAGCGAACGCAGCAGCTTGATGTGCTCGGCGTGCGCCCAGACGAGCGGCATGGCCGACCCGGCAGGCTGGCCGCGAAACAATTCCTGCTCCGGAATGTCGTCGGCGTCCCAAACCTGCTCGGGCAGCAAGCCGCCGCAGTTGGCGAACTGCTCGAAGGTTCGAAGCAACCGTTGGGCTTCATCGCTCCGTCCCGCGGCCAGTTCGTAGTGGGCCCGTTCGCCGGTCAACAGCGGCCACGCGCGGCCGACGCCCGTGCCGTCGAACGGCTGGCCGTCTTCGTGCTCGCCGTAGCCGTCCTCGTTGTAGCGATACCAGCAGGGGCCGGGCGGCAAATCGACTTTGAGCAGCGCGTCGATGACTTTGACGGTATTGACCATCCGCGGATCGTCGGCGGCGCGAAGACCGAACCGCACGAGGGCCAGCGCGTCGGGGCTGACCAGATCGGCGGCCGTCTCCCGGCTGTGGTCCAGCGGGCGGTTCTTGATGACTACGAAACCTTTCAGCGGCGAACTGTCGTCTTCCATGTCGGGCGAGATGCGCACGTAATAGCCGTCAACGCCGATGCGGCGCGCCAGATCGGTGTCGCTGGCGTAAATCCAGCGATCGAGGTTGGAATACCACAGATCGGCCGTCTCGCGCAGGTACTGCGCCTCGCGGGCTTCGCCCTGGCGATCGGCCATTTCGGCCGCGATCAATAGCGCCGCGATCTCGGCCGACAACGTGAAGGGCGAATAGCCCGAGTCTTCCTCCCAGCGGTCTTGCTGCGTCACCGGGCCGTTTTTCACCAGGTAGCTGGCCGAATGCCGGACCATCGGCCAGAAGCCTTTCAGGTCGGCGTCGTCGAGCATTCCTTCGCGGTAGGCCAGATCGACCAGGAAGGTCGGCAGCGCCGCTTCGTCCATCTGGATGCCGTCCCAATAGGGAGTGCCGTCGAGCCACATGTTTTGCGCCCAGTGACCGTCGGCTTCCTGCGTGACTTGCAAATATCGCAAGACCTTGCGGGCCAGATCGGCGGCGCCGGCCGCCATCAGCCCGGTCGTCGTCTCGACGAGATCGCGCGGCCAGACGAGGTGATAGCCCCCGAGATCGTCGTCTCCTTTCGACATGCCCCAAGGAATCGACAAGCTGGCCACCACGCCGCCGGGGAAGTTTTTGGCGGCGTGGGTATGAATGACCGACGCGCTGACGCGATACACGTTTTGCTCGTGAGCGCGGCCGTCGTCGAGCGCCAGCAGCGTGCCATGCCACTCGCGCCACTCTCGCAGATACTCGTCCTTGGCCGCGTCGAAGCCGTCCAAGATGCTGGCGGCCGCGCGATGGGCCGCTTCGTTCGTGGTGTGGCCGAAGCCGACCGCCAATACGAACCCGCCCGCGGCGCGGGCCAGGTCGATCTGGCCGGTGAGCGCGACGTTGCCGTTTTCGGCGCGGTCGTAGTTCCACGTCATCCGCTTGTTCCGGCTCAAGTCTTGCCAGCCGTCGGAAACGCCGACATAGCCCGCCGACGCCCGCAGCCACGGCGCCGAGCAGGCGACGGCCAGCGATACGCCGTCGCGCGTGGCGAACATCATCGGGACGCCCTTGTATTCCCCGAGCCAGGCGGTGTTGCCGGCGCCCCGGTTACCCAGGTGCGGCGCCAGCAGCATGAACAGTTGGTAGTCGTCCGTATTGCCCTGGGCGGCATGGAAGCGAATGTGTTGCAGAAACACGTCTCGCGCCGGATCGGTGAGCATTTGCTTTTCGATCACGTACCGGCCTTGGCGGCAGGTGCTGGTGATGCGATAGGCCGGCGCGCCGTCGGCCAGATATTCGACCTTCGCGAGAGCGTCTCGCTTTTCCTCGGAAAAGAACTCGCGTCCGTCGGTCACGACTAGGCCCAGGTCGCGAATGCAGGCGAAATCGACGCGCGGATAATAAACCTCGTTGACGATGCCGTGGCTGTGCGTGAACCAAACCCGGCTGTTCAGGCTGACCGACGAGCCGACGCCTTCTTTGGCGCTGGAAGTCCAGCGGGCCAGATGTCCCGGTCCGCCTGGCGCGATTGTGGGAGCTGGGTCGGCCATGTCGGTTGGCTTTCGGTTGAGCGCTTTCCGTCGCGCGAAGGTTTGACTCCCAGGCCGGCGACCGGCGGCATTCCTAGCTTTTCTACACTTGATGTGTACGTCATCAAGCCCCGCGGTCAAGCTAGCCGAGTAGGATGGACCTCCCGGTCCGTCAGTCTCCGCCGCCAGGCGCCGCCATGCAGCCCGGCGGCCCTCGCCCGGGGAGTCGTCGATCCAACGAAAGACGCACGCCGTCAACGTGACGGACTGGAAGTCCGTCCTACAGTGGCGAGAGTGGCAAGGGCGCAGTTGCCTGTTCAAAAAATGTCCAAACCTACGCTGGCATTTTCAATCCGCGCGTGCATTATCTGGCCAAAAGCCACGGCTCTTGGCGCTCGCTACCGACATGCGGCGGAATCGTTCGCGCCAATCGCCGGGCGAAGCAATGCTTCTTCGTTCTCCCGCAGATCTCGCGCAAGGGCTTGTCGCCGCAACGACTTGCCGATCGAATGCCGAGCTGCGGCGAGGGTTCCCTTGACTATCTGTGACCATAGCACGTTTGCCACGGAACCTCCGGCAAGGCTCCTTGGTACGCCGATTGCTTTTGGGAGATGCGGCACGCAATCCTAAATGTCTTGGGTCTGGTGCGATCGCGTTTACTCCAGCGCGATCTGTTGCTTGGGTCGGCAGGCCAGTTCGCCTTTCTGGTCTGCCGCACCCAAGCATTTTTTTGCGCCGCGCGTTCAGCAACACCCGCCGCCGCTGCAATCGCGAAGAGATGCGCCCTCGTCGCTCCCACTGGGACTGGCGCCCTTCGTTTCGCGAGGCTCGCGGACGGTCGACCGGCGGCAGTCGAATTCGACCGCTTGATCCAGCGGAACCGGCGTCGCGGGAGCGACGCCTTCGAACTGCCCTGCATACGGTTCGCGCTGCAAGAGGTGGAACGTCTTGTCGCAGACGGCCATCCGCTGGCCGCGCGGATAGCGGTGACCGTCGTCGTCTTCGACCTGCTTGAACGGGCCGCGATAGATCACCGCCTGGTTCCGCTCCAGGCACGGCCCTTGTTTGCCTTTGTAGGCCAGCACCGTCACGGCCCGGAATTCGATGCCTTCGACGACGCGCCAGGGCCGCGGCTCGCGCTTGACGAGTTGGATGCCGTGAAAGCCGGCTTGCTCGAAGGCCGCCAGAAAGCGGTCTTCGCGGTAGGCGCCGGAGATGCAGCCCGACCATAACTCGCCGTCGCGCTGCAGACGCTCAGGCACATCCTCGTCGGCGACGATATCGCTGATCGCCGCTCGGCCGCCGCGCTTGAGCACGCGAAAGACCTCGCCAAGCAAACGCTCGCGGTCTTGCGGTTGCACCAGGTTCAGCACGCAGTTCGAGACCGCGCAATCGACGCTCTCGTCGGCCACCAGCGGCCGGTCGCGGCGCAACTGATCTTCGACCGCCCGCAGTTCGAGCCAGCCGGCCTGATCGCTCACGGGCCGCCGCGCCAACTCCTTGGCAAGCAGATCGAGATCGAGCCGCAGATCTTGAATCAGGCCGCAGCGGAATTCGACGTTATCGCAGCCTAGTCGTTGGGCGAACGGCTCCTGGTGTCGCCGGGCCAGGGCCAGCATCTCCTGGTTGCAATCGACGCCGATCACGCACCCCTGTGGGCCGACGATCTGCGCGGCGATGTAACAGACCTTGCCGCCGCCGGAGCCTAGATCGAGCACCATCTCGCCCGGCCGCACATAAGGCGTCGGATCGCCGCAACCATAGTCGCGCTCGATGATTTCTTGCGGGACCATCGCCAGATAGTCGGGATTGTACTCGACCGCGCAGCACAAGGCCGGCTCGACCGCCCGCGCCGCCGCCGAATAGCGCGCTCGGACCGCCGCTTCGCCAAGTTCGACGATCTTCAATTCGGAAGCAGCCATCTCATGCGTCTTCCAAGTAGGTATAGCCTTGCAGCCCCTCTTCGTAGAAACGCAACAGGCGCCCGGCTTGCTGAAAGTCGAGCCGCGTTTCGCGAACCGCCATCTCGACGTCGGTCCGCAGCTTGCGGACCAGCGCATCGGGATCGAACTCGACGTAATCGAGCACTTCGCGCACCGTGTCGCCTTTGATCACGGTCTCCAGCACGACGCTGCCGTTGTCGTCGAGGCTGACATGCACCGCGTTCGTGTCGCCGAACAGGTTGTGCATGTCGCCCAGGATCTCCTGGTACGCGCCCAGCATGAAGGCGCCCAGGTAGTATGGTTCGCCATTGAAGGAGTGCAGCGGCAGCGTGCGCTTCACGTCGCGGCGATCGATGAACAAGTCGATCTTGCCGTCCGAGTCGCAAGTGATGTCGCCCAGCACGGCCGGATGCGTCGGCTGCTCGGAGAGGCGGTGAATCGGCATCACCGGAAACAACTGCCGGATGGCCCAACTGTCGGGCATCGACTGGAACAGCGAGAAATTGCAAAAATACGTGTCGCTCAGCAGGGCGTCGAGGCCTTGCAAGTCTTCGGGCACGTAGTCGAGCTGCCGCACCAATCGCTGCATCTTGCGGCAGATGGCCCAGAAGAAATTCTCCGCCAAGCTGCGCTGATCGAGCGGCAGGTAACCTCCCGTGAACAGGCTCATCGCCATGTCGAGCGCCTGCTGGGCGTCGTGATAGCTTTCCAGCAGGTTGCGAGCGGTGACGTTTTGATAGGTTCCCAGCAGATCGACGATCGGCTGCTCCGCCTCGGGCGGCAGTTCGTTCGGCACATCGGTCTCGCCGAGGCCCGACACGCCGAGCACGTTGAAGACCAGCGCGCTATGGTAAGCCACTACGGCTCGCCCGCTTTCGGAAACGATCGTGGGGTGCTTGACGCCGGCGTCGTCGCAAACGCTTTGGATGTGGTAGACCACGTCGTTGGCGTATTCTTGCAGCGAATAATTGGCGCTCGATTCGAAGTTGGTTTGCGAACCGTCGTAGTCGACGCCCAGGCCCCCGCCGACGTCGAGATATTCCAGCCCGGCGCCGCGGCCGGCCAGTTCCACGTAGACCCGCACCGCCTCGTTGAGCGCCTGCTTGATGTGGCGAATGTTCGGAATCTGGCTGCCCAGGTGAAAATGCAGCAGCTTGAAGCAGTCTTGCATGCCCTGTTGCTTCAACTCTTCGAGCGCTCGCAGGATTTCGGTGACGGTCAGCCCGAACTTCGAACGATAGCCGCCTGACGATTGCCAGCGTCCGCTCGACTTGGTCGCCAGCTTGACGCGCATGCCGATATTCGGCCGCACGCCGACCTTCTTGGCGTAATCCAGAATCAGGCCCAGTTCGGTATACTTCTCGACGACGGGGATGATCTGCCGGCCGATCTTGTGGGCCAGCATCGCCATCTCGATGAATTCGGCGTCTTTGAAGCCGTTGCAAATGATCGGCGTGTCGTTCGAGGCCAGCGCCATTACCGCCAACAACTCGGGCTTCGATCCGGCTTCGAGTCCGAAATGATACGGCCGGCCGAATTCGAGCACTTCCTCGACCACCTGCCGTTGCTGATTGACCTTGATCGGGTAGACGCAACAGTAGTCGCCCTTGAAGTGGTGCTCCTTCATCGCCGTTTGGAAGGCGCCGTGAATTTCGCCCAATCGATGCTTGAGAATTTCGGCGAAACGGACCAGAATCGGCAGGTCGATGCCGCGCAATTGCAGATCGTCGACCAATTGCTTCAGGTCGATCGAGCGCTGGGGGTCTTTGGTCGGATGGACGCAGAGGCTGCCCGCGGCATTGACCGAAAAATAGCCCGCTCCCCAACGCCCGACTTCGTACAATTCCGCGGCGTCGGAGGCGGTCCAAGACTTGACTTGCTGATCGAGCATCGTGTGCATGACTCCGGACCGACGGCGCGAGAGGGAATTGGGTAGAATATCGTATCTTAGCGGGGCTCGCTACTGGTTAGTAGGCGACCATGAATCTCAATTGGCTAGCTAGCGCGTCGGCAAGCGCCTTTCATGCGGCGGCGGCGATCGCGCAGGGCCGCACGTTGATCGAGTCGCCCTTGGCCGAAGCGCTCGCCTCGCCGACGGCGTCGCTGATCGCCGAATTGACCGCGGCCGGAATCGGCGTCGAGGCCTTTTTCGGACATGCCGTGCCGCTGGCCGCGGCCTTCGAAAACAATCGCGAATTGGCCGGCCGCGTGCTGAGCAAACTGGGTCGCGGCGACCACGAGCTGCTTGCCGGGCGGCTGGCCGGCTGGATCTCGCAACTCGAATCGGCCTTTCAAAACACCGTGCCGGGCGTGGTCGACGAATTGGAGTTGCGCAGCGGGCCCTTGCGCGAGCAATGGGAGGCGCGCGGACCGGGGCTATTGGCCGCCATCAGCCGCCGCACCGAACCGGGCTTGCTGGCCGAGTCGGCGGAAGTCATATTCGTTTTTCCGGCGCTCGGCGGAGACGCCGAGGCGCACTTGGCTTACAACAAAATCACGATCGAAGCCGTGCTGACCAATCGACAGGCCGATCTGCCCGAGGTGGCGCGGCTGGGCTGGCTGCTGGCCACGCTCAACCTCGATCTGCCCAAATACGCCGAGGCGATTCCGCGCGAGCGGCTCTGCCGAGTGGCGAAGCTCGCCATGCTGCCCGCCGCGCTCGCCGGCGCCGCCGACGTGGAGTTGATGCCCGCCGGCGCCGGGTCGCTTGCAGCGGCGATTGGCGCCTGGCGCCTCGTCGCCGCCGACGGGCTTGCCGAGACGTTGGAGGGTTGGTGGCAGACCTACCAAGAAGCCCGGCCGGCCTGGAGCGTCGCGCTCGCGGCGCTCGACCGGCTGCTGTACGCATCGACCATTCGACTAGCATCCCAGAGCCAGGCGTCATGAACACGACAGGGGCCGCGAACACGACAGGAACCACGAATACGACGGGGGCCACGCCGCTTTCGTCCGAAGAATTGGCCGACACGTTGCTGTTGTCGATGGTCTCGGGCGTGGGGCCGAAGTTGCGTCAGGCGCTCGTCGAGCGCTTCGGCGACCCGACGGCCGCGCTGGCCGCGGCGCCAAGCGAACTGCGCGCCGTACCGGGCATCGGCCCTAAACTCACGACCGCGATCCTCCGCGCTCGGCAGGAGATCGACGTGGCCGCCGAGATCGAACGCTGCCGGCAAAACCAAGTGGCGATCGTCACGCATCGAGACCCGGCCTATCCGCGAGCGCTCGCCGAGATTCACGATCCGCCCGGAGTGTTGTTCGTTCGCGGCACGATCGAGCCTGGCGATGCGTTGGCGATCGCTCTCGTCGGTTCGCGGCATGCGACGCACTACGGATTGGAGCAGGCCGAGCGGCTGGCGGCGAGCCTGTCTCGCGCCGGTCTTACGATCGTCAGCGGATTGGCCCGCGGCATCGATGCCGCGGCCCATCGCGGAGCGCTCGCCGCGGGCGGCCGCACTCTGGCCGTGCTGGGCAGCGGCGTGTTGAACATTTATCCGCCCGAACACGACAAGCTGGCGCTCGAGGTCATCGCGCGCGGCGCGGTGATCAGCGAGTCGCCCGTTCGCGCCGCGCCGCTGAGCGGCGCCTTTCCGCAGCGGAACCGGCTGATCAGCGGCATGTCGCTGGGCGTGATCGTGGTCGAAGCGGCGCTGCAGAGCGGCGCCTTGATTACGGCCCGGCACGCGATGGAACAAGGGCGAGAGGTGTTCGCCGTGCCCGGCCGCGTCGATAATCGCATGTCGCGCGGCTGCCATCAGTTGATCCGCGATGGCGCCAAGCTGGTCGAAACCGCCGAAGACGTGCTGGAAGAACTCGGACCGCTCGTCGCCGCGGCCACGCGCCGCGACGGCACGGTCGTGCATCATCCGGCCGAGTTGTTGTTGAACGAACCCGAACAGCAGGTGCTCGCCGCCATCAAGAGCTCGGCGACCTCGATCGACGAAGTGATCTCCGCCAGCGGGCTGCCGACGCCGCAGGTGCTGGCCACTATCAGCGTGCTCGAAATGCGCCGGCTGGTGCGCCGCCTCAGCGGCAACTCCGTGATGCGACCCTGACGCGCTTCGGCGGCTGCTAGAAATGACCGGCGATATGAATTCGAACGATCCCGGGCGACCCGATCCGCTGACCGAGCGCCTGACCAGGTTGGAGGAACTCTTCACGCACTTGCAGCAGACCGTGCTCGATTTGAACCAGGTACTGATTTCCCAAAATCGGCGAGTCGACGCGCTCGAAGCCCGGCTGGCGCAACTGGCTTCCGCGACGGCCGAACGGGCCGCCGAGCCGGCGCCGCCCTTCGACCCGGCGGCCGAGCGTCCGCCCCACTACTGATCCACCGCCAGGAATCCCTTCCTCGCGGCCTTTCCCAGGGTCTATAATTGAACAGTTCCCGGGCAGTTCGCGATTTTTCCGGGCGGAGCGTTTGTGCCGGTCTCGTACCCCGGCTTGTGAGCGGCGGCTGAGCGAGCCAGGAACCTTTCCGATGGCGTCCGAACCGAAGGCGATCGCAGCCCCGCCGATCGTGCGACCGCCGCCAGGCGCGGCCCCCAGGCCCATGCCCGCCCCCACGAGCGAAGAGCCGGCCGCCCCCCTTTCATGGCGGCAGCGGTTCGAGCGATTCTGGAAGCAGGCTTCGAGCTGCCTGACGAGCTTGGCCCTTCACGCGGCGCTCGTCATCCTGCTGGGCCTGCTCGCGGCGTCGCAAGAAATCAAACATGGCTTG
>DATNEC010000040.1:0-6520 GCA_035606815.1 Pirellulales bacterium | reverse complement strand
GCCGCAATTGACCAAGGTGCTGATCTCGACGGAGGGCTTGCCCGCGGTGCGGCTGCACACGCAAGGCGGCGACTTTCTTGAAGCGACCCATTTCCTCGATCGCGGCGATCCGAACCGCAAGCAGGACGTGGCGACGCAAAGCTTCTTGCAAATCCTGATGAACTCGCCCGAGCAGGAAAGCCATTGGCGCGCCGAGCCGCCGGCCGGCTGGCGCACGAGCTATCGCCGACGCTCGTTGGCCAATTGGATCACCGACGCCGAGGCGGGCGCCGGTCCGCTCTTGGCCCGCGTGATCGTGAACCGTTTGTGGCAGCACCACTTTGGCCAGGGCATTGTCGCCACGGCCAGCGATTTCGGCGCCCAGGGCGAACCGCCCACGCATCCCGAATTGCTCGATTGGCTGGCAGCCGAGTTGATTCGCAACGGCTGGCGACTGAAGCCGATCCACCGGCTGATCATGACGAGCGCCGTCTATCTGGAAGGCTCGGCAGACGATCCGGCCAAAGCCGGCCTCGACCCGGCCAACAAGCTGGTTTGGCGACGTCCGCCGCGGCGGCTGGAGGCCGAAATCATTCGCGATTCGATCCTTTCCGTGGGCGGGCTGCTCGACGAGCGGATGTTCGGCCCCGGCACGCTGGACGAGAACCAGAAGCGCCGCAGCATCTATTTCTTCATCAAGCGGAGCAAGTTGATACCGATGATGGTCTTGTTCGACGCTCCCGACTCGCTCTCGGGCATCGGCGTGCGGCCGAACACGACGATCGCCCCGCAGGCGCTCTTGCTGCTCAACAATCCGCTGGTTCGCGAAAGCGCGCGGGCCTTTGCCGCGCGACTCGGCGCCGGCGCGAGCGCCGACGAAGGCGCCGCCATTCGCCGCGGCTATCTGACGGCCCTCGGCCGTCCGCCGAGCGAGGCGGAACTAGCCGATGCGGCGGAGTTTCTCCGGCAGCAAACCGCCGCTTATGCCGCCGACGGCAAGCCCGACGCTCGCGCTTTGGCCCTGGCCGACTTTTGCCAGGTATTGATCGGATCGAATGAGTTCGTGTACGTGGAATGAGGAGAGTGGGGGCGCGTGAGAACCCTCTCCCTTTGGGAGAGGGAGCTTGTTGGAAACTGATCGGGAGATGAATCCATGAAGCAACCTCGCCAAGAACGCTCCGCGCTTCCCGCCTTCCCGCTGGCCCGTCGCGATTTCCTTCGCCGCGCCGGCTCGGGCTGCGGACTATTGGCCCTGGCCGGCCTGCTCGATCAACAGGGTCTGCTCGATCAACAGGGCCTGCTGGCCGAAACGAACGACGCCGGGCGGGCGAGCGTCGCGGGGCAGCAGGCGGAGCTGGCCCTGAACCCTTTCGCCGCCAAGCCGCCGCACTTTCCGACCAAAGCCCGCTCGGTGATCTGGCTGTTCATGAACGGCGGCCCCAGCCAGGTCGATACCTGGGATTACAAGCCGGCGCTGGAAAAGCTCGACGGCAAGGAGTTGGAAGGCTTCGACAAAGACACCGGCTTCTTCACCGAGCAGGTCGGGCCGCTGATGAAGTCGCCGTTCAAGTTCGCCCGGCAGGGCCAATCGGGCGCGTGGGTCTCGGAGATTTTTCCGCAGATGTCCCGGCACGTCGACGACATGGCCTTCATTTATTCGTGCTTTACAGAAACCAACAATCACTCGCCGGCCTTGTTCCAGGTGAATACCGGCATGAGCCGGATGGGCTATCCCAGCGTCGGCTCGTGGATCACCTATGGCCTGGGGACCGAAAGCCAGAACCTGCCGGGCTTCGTCGTGATGTACGACACGCTGGGCCGTGGCTTGCCCAAGGGCTACTCGCAGAACTGGGGCTCGGGTTTTCTGCCGGGCATTTTTCAAGGCACGGCGCTCAACGCCCAGGGCGCGCCGATCGACAATCTCACTCGCCCGGCCGAAATGAACGATCGCGAGCAGCAGTCGCAACTCGCCTTGCTGAAGCGGCTCAACCGCCGGCACTACGAGCAGCACCCGGCCGAAGCCGAACTGGCCGCGCGGATCGAAAGTTTCGAGCTGGCCTATCGCATGCAAATGGCCGCCCCCGAGGCGCTCGACGTCGAGCAAGAGCCCGAGTCGATCAAGAAGCTCTACGGTCTCGATAATCCCAAATGCGCGCATTTCAGCCGGCAGTGCCTGATCGCCCGGCGAATGGTGGAACGGGGCGTGCGGTTCGTGCAGATTTACAGCGGCGGTACGGAAAACGAAAAGAGTTGGGACGGGCACTCGAACATCGGCCAGAACCACACGCAGTTCGCCGGCGAGACCGACATCCCGATCGGCGGCCTGCTCGCCGATCTCAAGCAGCGCGGCCTGCTCGATTCGACGTTGGTCGTCTGGAACGGCGAATTCGGCCGCCTGCCGATCGTGCAAAAAGGCGGCACGGGCCGCGACCACAACCCTCATGCCTTCACCACCTGGATGGCCGGCGGCGGCGTCCAAGGGGGCGTGCAGCACGGTCAGACCGACGAGATCGGTCATAAGGCCGTGGCCGACCGCGTCAGCATCAACGACCTCCATGCCACCGTGCTGCACTTGCTCGGGCTGGACCACAAGAAACTCACCTATCGTTACGCCGGCCGCGATTTCCGTCTGACCGACGTGGCGGGCGAGGTCGTCCGGTCGATTTTGGCGTAAAAGCTCGGCGAGCGGAATGGACTGAATACTTGCTCGGCAGTCCATGCTGAAAAGCAAGGCAGACCAGGCGGCCCAGCCGAATTCCCGAGCCTGAAATCTCTGCACGCCATCTGCCTTAACCAATTCTCATCAAAGGCTTTAGCGGCATAAGTCGGCCGCCTCTCTTGCGCCAGCCGTCGGCTATTGGCACGTTTCTTGAATTAGGGGGTCTCGACCTTTTCGTCGGGCGAGTCCGGCAAGGAGGATCGAACCCGTGGGAAACAGCCCGACCTCTTCAAAAAAGGCATGGAGCGCACGATGCGGAACTGGGTTCTCTGGCTGAAGGCTGCTTGTTTGGCTCTGGCGGCGGCGACTCCGTGGTCCGCGGCGACCCGGGCTGACGAACGAGCGGATGGCGCGCAGAGTTGTTCGACGAAATCCGCGGGTGAATGGAAGATTTGCGAATCGGCCAATTTCCGCTTCTGCTGCCGAGGCCGGGCGACTGCGGACAGCGAGACCGTGAAGGCGGCCGAGGCGCTGAAAGAGAAGCTGGCTCGCAAGTGGCTCGGCGCCGGCGGCGAATCGAATGCGATCTGGCGGCCCAAATGCGACGTGATCTTGCACACGTCGCTGGCCAGCTATCTTCAAGCCGTGCCCGGCGGCGAGCAGACCGTCGGTTCGAGCTTGATCGAGGCCGAACGCGGGCGGACCGTGACTCGCCGCATCGACATTCGAGCCGACCAGCCCGGTTGGTTCGCGGCGTCGCTCGGCCACGAACTGACCCACGTCGTCTTGGCAGACGCCTTCCCCAACGGTCAGGTTCCCCACTGGGCCGACGAGGGGATGGCCGTCCTCGCTGATCCGGTCCGCAAGCAGGACGCCCATTTCCGCGATTTGCGTTTCGCGCAAGGCAGCCGCTCCGCGCTGCGGTTGGTCGAATTGCTGGCGCTCGAAGGCTATCCTCGTCCCGATCAGCAGGCCGCCTTCTACGGTCAAAGCGCCAGCATCGTGCGGTTTCTGGTCGAACGGGAAAGCCCGGAAAAGTTCACGAAGTTCGTTCGCGCCGCCGCGAAGGACGGCTACGAGAGGGCGCTCAAGGACGGCTACCGAATCAATGGCGTGAGAGAACTCGAACTCCGCTGGGCCGGCTATGTGCAGCGCCAAGCGACCGAGGCGGCGATAGCGGCCCAGTAGCCGCGAGCCGGCTTCTTGTACCTCCGAGGCTTCCGCAGTATCGTGGCGCATGAGTCAAGGAGACCTCATGAGCGCCACCAACGACGCCGACGATTCGACCCAGGCGGACCAAAACGGCAATCCGCCCCCGCCACTTCATACGCTGGCCATCGATATCGGCGGCACGGGCCTGAAGGCGTCGGTGCTCGACGAGCAAGGCCGGATGATCGTCGATCGCGTGCGCGTCGCGACCCCGCATCCGTCGCCGCCCAACGTCGTGGTCGAGGCCCTGGTCAAGCTGGTCGGGCCGTTGCCCCCCTACGACCGCGTTTCGGTCGGTTTTCCGGGGGTGGTCCGCAAGGGCAAGATCCTGACCGCCCACAATCTGGGCCAGGACGATTGGTACGGCTTCGATCTCCGCGAAGCCCTCCAGCGGCAATTGGGCAAACCGGTCAAGGTCAAGAACGACGCCGACGTGCAGGGTCTGGCGGCGATCCGCGGCCAAGGCGTCGAGATGGTCATCACGCTCGGCACCGGCTTCGGCACGGCGCTATTCGACGACGGCTGGATCGCCCCGCACATCGAATTGGCCCACCACCCGTTCCGCAAGGGCCAGACTTACGAAGAGCAGCTCGGCGACGCCGCCTTGCACCGCGTCGGCGAGAAGAAATGGAACCGGCGCGTCCAGCGGGCGATCGAAGCGATTCGCCATTTGACCAACTTCGACACGTTGTTTATCGGCGGCGGCAACGCGCGGCACATCGAATTCGACTTGCCCAACGACGTCGAGCGGATCTCGAACGACGACGGCATGTTGGGCGGCATTTGGCTCTGGCGCAGCGACCGCCAACACCTGATGGCATCTTCCAGTCGAGTGCGCGAAGGGGCCTGACTCGACCATGGAAATGCTGCCAGGGCTTCGCGGTCAATTTGCGACCATTTTGGCCGACCCGCCTTGGCGCTTTGCGAATCGCACCGGCAAGATGGCGCCCGAGCATAAGCGGTTGCGACGCTACGAGACGATGAGCATCGACGAGATTTGCGCGATGCCGGTCGCCACGCACGCCGCCGACGCGGCGCATCTCTATCTATGGGCGCCGAACGCATTGCTGGACTGGGGCCTTCGCGTGATGGATGCGTGGGGGTTCACGTACAAGACGAACATCGTCTGGTACAAAGTGCGCAAAGACGGCGGCCCCGACGGACGCGGCGTGGGGTTCTATTTCCGAAACGTGACGGAGTTGGTTTTGTTCGGCGTGCGCGGCCGCATGCGAACGCTCCAGCCGGGCCGCACGCAGGTGAACCTGCTTTCGACCCGCAAGGAGGAGCACTCCAAAAAGCCCCAGGAGCTGTACCGTCTCATAGAGCAATGCAGCCCGCCGAAATATTTGGAGCTTTTCGCGCGCGAGCGGATTGAGAATTGGACGCAATGGGGCAACGAGCTAGACAGTTATCTGGGGCGTCGGCCGCTGATTCCACAGTATAACGGCCACACGATCAACGGAGCGGCGGATAGGAGATAGGAGATAGGAGTTAGAAAATTGAATTCCGCGCCGGGACGATCTAGAATTCAATCCTCCGGAGCGCTCGTAATGCCGTGACCAATTCCACGCAAGGAGTTCCGCAGTGCAAAACGAATCCTATCTCCTTTGGCTGTTCCATGCTCTTGGCTTCCGGTATTCGGTGTTGCTTTCCGCGGCGGGGCTATTGTCGTTCGTCTTGACGCTGATCGTCGTTCGCCGCGGCAAGGGACCGCTGGCCGGCGCCGCGCTGCTGTTTATCGTACCCCTGCCGTTTTTCATCGGTTCATATAGCGTCCTTGACGCCGTGACCGCAGTGTGCGGCGTCCTTGCTGCCAGCACGACTGCGCCCACGTCGTCGGAACTTGCCCGGGGCATTGGAATGTCGTTGGCCTCGCTGTGGGTCGGAATGCTACTGGCGGCGCCGGGTTACCTCGTGGCGATGCTCGGCCTGTTTCAGCGTAGTTTGGCGGAGAATTCAGACCGCTCGCCGCCCGAGATCGGACCTTGATTTCTCGGCCGGAATCGGCCAGAATCCGAGATTCTGAAGCGGTTTGCGGCCCGGCAGCAGGGCCGCGCTGCGAGCGCGGAATAGGCCGAAGCGACGGGAGCGAAAAAGCGAGATGGTGTTCGACCAGATCGAGAAGCTGAAGCGAGAATACACCGATAAATACGTCGTCGTCGATGCCGGCCGGCCCGATCTGGCCCGCTTTCGAGGGATCACCGGCCGCGTCAAAACGATCAACATGAGCGGCCGCGCTCTGGTCGAGTTCGACGCCTACAACAACATCGGCTGGTACGATATCGCGCTCGACTTCTTGAAGGTGGTCGATCAGCCCCCGCCCAAGCCGGCCGAAAGCCACGAGAAACCGGCCAAGAAGGAAGCCCCCGCCGCCGGAGCCAAGGCCGCGGCGCCCAAGGTCGCCGCTCCGGCCGGCGAAAAGAAGCTTTCGCCGATCGAAATGGCCCGCGCCCAAGGCGCCGCCAAAAAGACCGGCGAGGGGCCGAAGAAATCAACGGCGGACATTCTGGCAGCCGCCCGCGGCAAGGGGGCTGCGCCCGTCGCCAAAGCCGCGCAGCCCGTCGCCAAAGAAGCGCCGGCCGAGGCCAAGCCTTCGGCCCCCGCGCCGAAGCCGGCAGCCTCGACGGGCAAGCTCTCGACCGCCGATATTCTGGCCGCCGCGCGGGCCAACAA
>DATNEC010000196.1:0-3948 GCA_035606815.1 Pirellulales bacterium | reverse complement strand
ACCATTGCCGAGGGCAAGGTTCGCGTGGCGTTCAACAAGGGAGTCCAAGCGCCGGAAGGCTGCCTGATCGACTTCGAAGGCCGGCCGACCACCGACCCCAAAGGCTTCTACGGCAATCCGCCCGGAGCGATCTTGCCCTTCGGCGGACACAAGGGGTACGGCTTGGGCGTGTTCGCCGAAATTCTCGCCGGGGCGCTGACCGGCGGCGGTTGCAGCAAGCCGGGCGAAACGCGGCTCTCGAACGGCATGCTCTCGATCTATCTCGAGCCCCGGCGGTTCGCGGCCGACGAGCAGTTCGATCGCGAAGTGCAAACGCTGGTGGCATGGATCAAAAGCTCGCGGCCGGCGACGCCCGGCGGAGAGATTCTGATGCCTGGCGAAATCGAAGAGCGAACGAGGGCCGTTCGCCGCGAAGGCATCGAACTGGACGACAACACCTGGGGGCAAATCGTCGAGGTCTGCCGGTCGTTGCAAATCTCGCCCGAAACGTAAGATGGACCTCCTGGTCCGTCACCGAGACGGACGAGCAGCCCCTGGAAAGCCCGATGCCGGCCGAGCGCCAGAATTCCGAGATTCGCCCCCGTGCCTGCTGCAATCGGGGCGAAGGGAAAGTATCTTTGGAATACGACGGAATTACGATGTGTTAATATCCCAGGCCTTAGCCAAGGAGCCCCTTGCCGTGACGCACAAGTCAGGATCCAATCGCCGCCAGTTTTTGAAGGCTTCCGCCGCCGCCGCGGCCGCCGCGCCCGCGATCGTGCCGGCCAGCGTGTTCGCCAAGGCGGGCGAACCCGCCCCGAGCGACCGGGTGGTCGTCGGCTCCATTGGCACGGGCGACTTGGGGCGCCGCCACCACCTGGCCAACAAGCTGCTGCCCAACAAGCGGATCGAGATGGCCGCCGTCTGCGACGTCGATCGCAACCATCGCGACCAGGCCGCCGCCGACATCTTCAGCCGCACCGGCCGCCGCGTCGAGGCCTACAAGGATTTCCGCGATCTCTGCGACCGCCAGGACATCGACGCCGTGCTGATCGCCGTGCCCGATCACTGGCACGCCCTGGCCGCGATTTACGCGATGGAATCGGGCAAGGACGTCTACTGCGAAAAACCGCTGACGCTGACCATCGCCGAAGGCCAGAAGATGGTCGAGGCGGCCCGTCGCTACGGCACGGTCTTTCAAACAGGCAGCCAGCAGCGCAGCGACCGGCGCTTCCGGTTGGCCTGCGAACTGGTGCGCAACGGCAAGATCGGCAAATTGCAAAGGGTCGATACATACATCGGCGGCATCGACTCGGGTTCTTGGCAGGCCCCGACCACGCCGCCGCCGGAGCTCGATTGGAATTTCTGGCTCGGCCCAGCGCCTTATGCCGACTACAGCCCGAATCGTTGCCACTATCAGTTCCGCTGGTTCTCCGATTACTCGGGCGGCAAGATGACCGACTGGGGCGCGCACCACAACGACATCGCCCAATGGGGCATCGGCGCCGACGGCTCGGGCCCGGTGAAGGTCAAAGGCGCCGGCACGTATCATCCCAACGGTCCGCACGACGTGCCCGGCGAGTTCGACGTGCAATACACCTACGCCAACGGCGTCGAACTCTATTGCCATAGCCAGGGCGAAAACGGCATCAAGTTCACCGGCAGCGACGGCTTCGTGTTCGTCAGCCGCGGGCGGATCGAGATTTCCGTGGGCGGCAAGGATCTCAAGGAGTACGAGGCGATCGTCAAGGAATTCTCGCCCGACTCGTTCGCCACGAAGCTCTACGATAGCCGCGACCATCACGAAAACTGGCTCGACTGCATCAAGAGCCGCGAGCGGCCCATCTGCGACGTCGAAATCGGCTATCGCTCGGTGACGGTCTGCCATCTCGGCAACATCGCCATCAAGCTCGGCCGCGAGTTGAACTGGAGCCCCGAGAAAGAGCAGTTCGTCGGCGACGACCAGGCCAATCTGCTGGTCAGCAAGCCGATGCGCGCGCCTTGGCATTTGTAGGGCGACAGGCGACGAGGGACGGAAGTCCTAGCAGCGGCGACGGCCCCCAATCCAAAATCCAAAATCGAAAATCCAAAATTTCCAAAGGATGGTTTGATATGCAATCGGTGGAACAACTCGGTGAGCAACTCGGTTCGGGCGACCAGGTGAAGGTTTATCAGGCCAAGCGCGAATTGGCCCAAAGGGCGGCCGAGGCGGGAACGCCTGGCAAACAGGCCGCGAGAAACGAATTGGCCGCGGCCTTGGCCAAGGCCGAAGCCGCGACGAAGCCCAGAGACGCCAAAGACAAGGCGCCCGTGCCCGCCTATTCCGCGGGCGCTCGGGGCGAACTGGCCCGCGCCCTGAGCGAAGTCGGCGGCGACATGGAAGTGCCGGCGCTGAAGCAAACCTTGGGCGATTTCGACGCCCGCGAGATGGCCCGGTTCGCCCTCGACCGCATGACGTGTCAGGCGGCGACCGACGCCCTGGCCGAAGCCGCCACAAGCGCGATCGGCGCCGAATTCCGCGTCGGGGCGATCAACGCCTTGGGGCGCCGCACTGGCTCCGGGGTGACCGATGCGCTAAAGAAGTGCGCCGCCGAAAGCGATCCGCACGTGCGATTGGCCGCGGCTGAAGCGCTGGCCGGCCATTCCGACGCCTCGGCCGACACCTTGCTGGTCGAGGCCGCGAAACGGCACGGCCATCGCGCCGCGCTGCGGATGTCGAAAGCCCGGATTCGCCTGGCGGAAAACCTGGTTCGCGCCGGTCAGAAAGACGCCGGCAAGGCGATCTACCAGAGCATCGCCAAAAGCGACGCCTTGAAGCCGCAAAAGAGGGCCGCCGAACAGGCGCTCGCGCAACTCGGCTAGCGTATGAAGCTCATCAAAGTCTCCGCGGCGGTACTGAACCAAACGCCGCTGGATTGGAACGGCAACAAGGCGCGGATCGTGGCGGCGATCGAGGCCGCGCGTCGAGAAGCCGTCAGCCTGCTGTGCTTGCCCGAGTTGTGCATCACCGGTTACGGCTGCGAAGACGCCTTTCTTTCGCCGGGCTTGCAAAAAATGGCGCGGCAGGTGCTGGCCGAAATCGTGCCGGCGACCGAGGGCATGATCGTCTCGCTGGGGCTGCCGCTGGCCTACCATCACGGACTGTTCAACGCGGCGTGCCTAGCCGTCGACGGCCGGATCGCCGGGTTCGCGGCCAAGCGTTTTCTGGCGGGCGATGGTCTGCACTACGAGCCGCGCTGGTTCAAGCCCTGGCCCGCGGGTCATCGCGTCGAGATTGACTTGGGAGGCGCCGAATACCCGCTGGGCGACGTCTATTTCGATTGCGGCGGCTTGAAGATCGGCTTCGAGATTTGCGAAGACGCCTGGGTGGCGAACCGCCCCGGCGGCGAACTGGCGCTGCGCGGCGTCGACGTGATCCTCAATCCCAGCGCCAGCCATTTCGCATTCGGCAAGGCGGCCGTGCGGCAGCGGTTCGTGCTCGAAGGCTCGCGCGCGTTCGGCGTAAGTTACGTCTACTCGAACTTGCTGGGCAACGAGGCGGGCCGCGCCATCTACGACGGCGGCGCCATGATCGCCTCGGCCGGCAGGCTGCTGGCCGCCGGGGACCGCTTTTCATTCGCCGACCAGCAGTTGACTATGGCGACAATCGACGTCGACGCCACGCGAATGGCTCAATCGCGCACCGGCAGCTTCCTGCCGAGCACCGAGGCCGAACTCGGCTGCGTATCGAGCGCGTTCGAGTTTCCGCCGCTCGAACCGGCGCCGGAATCGCCGTCGATCGCCGCCTGGGAGACCGGCGCCAACGTCAAGGAGGAGGAATTCGCACGCGCGATCAGCCTGGGGTTGTTCGACTATTTGCGCAAGAGCCAATCGCATGGGTTCGTCGTCTCGCTCAGCGGCGGCGCCGATTCGGCCGCCGTCAGTTGCCTGGCGGCGTTGGCTGTCGAGTTCGCCGTCGCCGAATTGGGC